>VBKI01000051.1:3816-77707 GCA_005879535.1 Deltaproteobacteria bacterium
CTGCGGGAGGGGTCCGATAGCGAAGTTCGCTGGCGCCGGCAGGGGCGCCGCCACGATGTCCGCCCGCACCTTCTCCAGGACTGCCGAGACGCTCATCGTCGAAAAGACGCTCGCGATGGCGACATCGGCCGGCTGCTGACCTGCCCCAAGGCGCGCCGCAGTGAGCGCGAGGTGGAGCGCGCGTCGGTAAGCCAGCCGGGCTGGGCTGAGAACGGCGCCTTCATTGCCATCGTCGCCGCGGAAGCGCTTGAAGTCCTTCGATTGCTCGATGCGGTCGCCGTGGGTATCGAGGATGCCGCGGGTGACGATCAGCGCGTAGCGCGTGTGCTGCTCGAGGATCTCTTCGGCCTTCACGTAGAGGGTATTCGTGTCCCGGTCCCAAACGGCTCGGTCGATCCCGACTACCCAGCCGGCGTCGGCCGGGAGCCGCGACTCTTCTTCGTCGTCGGGAACGGGCGCGCCGTAATCGGGCGGGGATCCATTCACGAGTGTGTTCCCGAGCTTGACGAGGAAGATGTTCGAGCTGTTCACGGTCGAAAGATCGATCGGTCCGCTGAACGCGATCGTCATCCTGGGCAGGACGTGGAACCCATCGAGCTGGTTGAGCAGGACGTTTTCGACGCATTCCGTAGGAAGGGGCGGCAGGACTTCGCACCCGGACGTGCTCAGGTTGATGTGCAGGCCCGTGTTTTGCGACCGATCGGGAATCGTGAACAGGTCGGATGGAAATGGGCCGAGAGCCCAATCGTCGGCGGAGAACCGCGGCTGTACCCGATCTTTCGCTGCCGCGCTCTTACCCTGTCCCGCGGCGGCGCGTGAGAGTGGAAGGTTCGAAGCTGCAAACAGGGCGCAAAGCGCCGTGCAAATCCTGGATGTCATGGCAACCCCTCGCCGCCGGACGGCAGCCGCGTTGCCACGCATCACACGAACGTCGGATGTCGATCACTGCGCGCTGCGTCAGCTCTTCGCCTGCTCCGCCTGCTGCTTCTTCGGGCGGGCGGACGCTGCCGCCTAGCGCCTCGCGGAGGTTGGTGAGCGCGCTCCAGCCAAGCGAGAGCACGAGCCCGTGAAGTCGAGTTGCGGCACTGCTGAAGCGTGGGGCCGATAACGCAAAGCGTGTCACGGTGCGGACACCACCCCTGCGATGCGCTGCTGCCTCTGCGTACCGCCGCGAAAGTTGCTACACCGGTGCTACACGACTGCGGCCGCTGGCGTCGATCTGGCGCTGCCCGATGCGGACGCCCGAGCCGAAACCCCTCGGCGACACGCGGCTTGTCGAACGCGGTTGGACCGGCGTGGACACGGCAGCAAAAATGGCATTGCGGAGGTCGCCGGTTCGATCCGGGCATGCTCCACCAATCTGACCGCTGGGTTGGCAGAGCCGTGGCAGAGTCGTCGACTCCTTCAGCCGGTACGATTACAGCTGCTGGTGACAGACCCGGTCAGATACCGAGCCAGTCTCCGCGCGACCCGTTCAACGCGTCCGGGGCGAGCGGGACGGCGCGAACGCCGTCCCGCCGCGTCGCGCCGCCTACTGGCGGCAGATCCTCCAGATCACTCCGGTCCCGGGGATCTGCACGAGCGGACCGTTGTTGGCGCCCACGTACTTCGCGTCCGGATCGGACTGGCCGAAGTCGCGGACGGCGCCGTAATCGACAACCCAGGCACAGCCGTCCGGGCCCATCCGCACGTTGGTGGGACGGTTGAACCCGCGCAGGCCGTCGACGAACGACTGCTCGAAGGTGGTGTTGTGGGCGAAGCGCAGGATCTTCAGCGCCAGCGGCTCGCCCGGCGCGCTGAAGTTGATGATCTTGATCTCGTGCCCGACCTCCGGAGCGGGCGAAGTGGCGTTCCCCTTCGAGAAGCCGAAGTCGCCCTCGAGCGCGTACAGCGCGGCGCCGGGCCGCATCGGCGGGGCCGCGAAGGAGTCCGGCACGAAGTCGATGGCGGTGAACGAGGAGTCGGCGGCGTCGATCGCCAGCGGCGAAGCGATCTGCTGGGGTGGGAAGGCGAGAACGTCCCGGATGGGGACATCCTCCTTGAGGATCAACGCGAGGCTCGCCGGCGTGCACATGCTCGGTGGATTCGACGGGTCGGGAACGCAGAGATCGTCGCCGGGTCCGCCGATCGGGTTAAACACCGCCTGGTCCGAGGGCAGGAACCCGAAGCGGTCCGGCCAGCCGTGGTAGTCCGGCGTGCCATCGGCGTTCTGGCGGGCCAGCTGCAGGCTGTCCGGCGCGTTGTTCGACGGCCGCGCGCCGCGCTCGTCGGGGCCGTCCTCACCGACGAGAAGTCCTCCGAGGAGCGCGTGCCGCTGCGGCGCGAACCGGAGGGCATATCCGTTCCGGTAGCCCCAGGAGAACGGCTCGATGTGCTCCTGCGGATGCGCGGCCGCGAGCGGCGCCCTGAGGATGGCGCCGTCGCAGACGCCTTGGTGGCTCGCGCTCTCGAACGCCTTCACCGTTGCGCCGGGGCGTCGCACGCCGAAGGCGGAATACCCGCTCGTCATCACTCCGCCACCCGAGTCGAAGACGTTCTGGCTGAGCACGATGTCCTGACAGGGAATGTCCTGCTGGTTCTCTCCGCCGCCGTTGTCTCGGGCGACGACGCCGCTGTTGGTCGTCGACCCCTGCGACCAGTAGATCCACCCGTCCTTGAAGGCGAGTTGCTCGGTCGGATGGTCGCCGGTCGGCAGCGAGGTGATGAACGGCGTGACCCTTCCGGTGAGCGGATCGACGGTGACGATGCGGGAGCTGTTGTTCTGCCCGTTGTGCGCGTGCGTCGCCTGATTCGAGTCGCTCGCGAAGAGCCGCCCACCAGCGAGGGCCGTCGTTTCGTTTCATCCAGCTGGGGCGACAGGCCGCGGATGAAGAGCGATCGAGTACGCGCAGGAGAGAGCCTGCCCCCGCAGTGCCGCTAACTCCGCGCACGGGCGCAGTCAATGCACGATGGGGCAAATGAACGTAAAAGCCGAATCCGATTAAGCAATTGCACAATCGATCCGCTTCCGACCGAAGACGGACCAGCTCCACGCGGTTCCGGCAGGGCTTCGTCGTTCAATCTTCCGTCGTGGACGGTTCCTGATCGATGGAAATTCCGGTTCGACTTGATCGACGCATTTCTTGCCGGTAATGCCGACTAAAGGCGTACCGGCCCAAGTTCAGTATCGAATGGAACCGATACTGGCAGACTCAGGTCCGATTCCATCCCACGAACTTTGATCGAGGATGCGTCCTTGCGGGCACGGTAGCGCCCCCTGCCGGAGCGCCTCCGCCGCGCGGAACCCATTTCATCGAAAGGGAGGGCGTCATGCTTGCATTGCGCGAAGCCGCGCGCCTTGTGCACGGAAGAAACCGGTCGCTGGTGGTCGCATCGTTCGCAGGCTTCCTGCTCGCCGCCGCCGCGGTGCTGGCGGATGAGTCGGTGACGTTCACCGGAGAGACGATCGCCGTACCCGGCGCCCCCCTGCTGAGGTACGACATCAGCTTCGTCGACGAGGCGCTGGGCATCTACATCCTGGCGGATCGCTCGAATGCCGGCGTCGACGTGTTTTCCGTGGTGGGCAGGCAGTTCCTCTTCCGCGTGGGAGGCTTCGCGGGTTTCAACGGCAGCAACGACACCGCCGGTCCCAACGGATTGCTGACCGTGAACCACCGTCAGATCTGGGCGGGGGACGGAGTCAACGCGACCGATGGCACTCAGAGCTCGGTAAAAGTGATCGACCTGCTCACGCGGCAGATCGTCGACACCATCGTCATTCCCAACGGCCACGCCCGGGCCGACGAGATGGCGTTCGATCCCGTCGATCAAGTCCTGCTGGTCGCCAACGATGCCGACAGTCCCCCGTTCATCACGTTCATTTCCACGCGGCCGGGTCACAGGATCCTGAAGCAGATCTCATTCCCCGAGGCGACCAACGGAATCGAGCAGTCGCAGTGGTCGCCGGAGACGGGGCTCTTCTACCTCAACCTGCCCGAGGTCGCGCCCAACGGTCCAGCCACAGGCGAAGGTCAGGTCGTGGTGTTCGATCCGCGAAGACTGGCGATCGTGCGCCGGTTCGCCACCCACGACTGCGACGCGGCCGGGATGGCGCTGGGTCCCGATGAGCAGGCGCTGCTCGGCTGCCAGGGCGCGACCTCGACCGGCGTGGCGCTTCCGAACGAGTCGCAGATCATCAGCTTGCGCACCGGCCATGTGGTCGCCACGTTCCATCAGGTCGGCGGCAGCGACGAGGTCTGGTTCAATCCGGGCGACAATCACTACTATCTGGCCGCGCGCAACAATACGAGCGGACCGGTCCTCGGCGTCATCGATGCGGACGAACCCAGGTTCGACAACAACGCGCCGACGACGACGAACGCGCATTCGGTGGCCGCGGATCCCATCTTCAACAACGTCTTCGTCCCGCTGACGTCGGGCGCCACCAATGCGGTCTGTCCAAACGGCTGTATCGGGATCTATCGTGCGAGCCGACTGGACGGAGACGATCGCGGCGACGAGCGCAGGCGGCGTTAGCCGCGGCGGCCGTAGGACATTGAGCAGCTCCCGCCTCCAGAAAGGGGGACCGATGCTTCCGGCGCAATGGATTCGGCTCGCCGTGTTCGGAGCGATCGTGTTGTCGGCGGATCTCGCCGAGGCAAAGCAGAGATGGGTATTGGCCACCGGCCGGAGAGACCCGCGGATCTACGCGATCGATCTGGAGCAGGCGCTCAGACCCGGGAACAACAACACGTCGAACGCGATCGTCAGCCGATCGCTGGTCAGTCCGAGGCGGCTCGACGGCGAGTTGCTGGGCGACCCCGCCAACATCGTCCTGAGCGAGGACCAGAAGACCGCCTTCGTGATGAATCATCACGGGGCCGTGGTGAACGCCGAGTTCCTGCAGCATGGCGGGCGCGCGAGCATCGCCGTCATGGATGTGCGCAAGATGCTCAGCCGGGAGCTCGACAATACCGACGCGGCGCTGGAGCACGATTTCGACGCCGGTTGGTTCGGTGGCGTGGGCCTGCTCGTCGTTCCGGGCTTGATCGTCGCCGGTTACTCGGAGAGCTGGTTGAGCGAGGACGGCTCGAACCGGATCGGGCTGATCGATCAGAGGACCGGAGGGCTCCGCGGACAGATCGAGATGGCCCTGACGCCGCAGGCCGGTGTCCGGCGCCAGTTGAGAAGGGATTGCGCGTTCTTCCCGGTTCCTTTCGTCTCTCCCACGGAACCGGCGCAGATCCCCGCCGGCCAGGCCTTCCTTTCGGACATCGATCCGCAGGACTTCGGCTGCTGGCCCGATCCGGAGGGTCTCGCCTTCGCGCGGGGGAGCGATGGCAAGACGTACCTGGTCTCGGGCAACGCAGGAACGGAGGACGTCTCGATCATGGATTTCGGCGCGGCCCTCGCTGGAAGCCGCGTCGTCGAAGTCGCTCCGCGGATCCCCGTCCAGACCGGACCCTTCGGCATCCGCGCCAGCCCGAACGGCAAGTTCGTCGCCGTCACCGCTCGCGAGAGCAACATCACCGGCGCGGAAGGCAATACGATCTCGATCATCGAGATCGACCGCGCGCGCGCAGGGTTGCCCGGCGCGGAAGCAGCTCGAGTTCGAGTCGGCACGGATGCCGTCCACGGCGCGGCTCGGCCCTTTACCGTTTCCTGGACGCCTGACGGCCGGCGCATCGTCGTTGCGAACTTCCGTACGAACAACGTCTCGGTCGTCGATCTGCGAAAAGCGCTCGACCACGTCGCGGGGGCCGAAGTCGCACGTATCTCGCTCACGCGCGTGGACGGAAACCCCGCGCGTCCGAAGGGTACCGCGGTGACGAGCGACGGGCGTTTCGCCGTGGTGACGGGGGGCGCGAACACCCTGCCGGATCGCACGCCGACGGGAACGGTGTTCCTCATCGACCTGAGCACGAACGCTCAGGTCGCCACCGTCACCGGTGTCGGGATCGATCCGTACAACCTCGCCCTGGTCGAGGACGTCGACGGATGACGCATGTGCGTGTATCGGTAGACGTCGCCAGGACGACTGAGGAAGACGCTTCGCGACCGAGAGTCCAGTCATCTCGGCCGTATCCAAGCTGAAACGCTATCCCGAGCGTCGCGTCATGTGGTGCTCTTCCTCGAGCTTCCACGTTTTCCCTCCGTCACGGGATTTCTCTCCGCGCCAGACGAAGGAGTCGGGCTTCATCTCGTTGAAAGACCAACGGATCGGGAGGCCGTCGGAATCCGTGCCCTCGAGGACGATCCTGCTTGAGAGCCGTATCGAAGAACCGGAGCGACGTGCCGATCGTGCGATCCTTCTGGCCGTCCGCCGGGTACGTGATCCAGATGTCCTGCACCGCGCGACCATCCAGGATCCAGCCGAACAACAGTTCGCCCCTCTGGTGGCGAACGCTGCCGTCATCGAGGTGGAAGGAAAAATCGCAATCCCAGGTTCCCACGAAGCGATCGAAGGTCCTTGCTTCGTTCCCCATCGAAGGATTGGGATTCGTCGAAGCAAGGGCCGTGATCATTGCTCATTTTCCGCCGTCCGCGTCACCACCCGACAGCCGCAGGTCTTCATCCCGAACGACATCGCGCTGGGCGAAGAAGTCATCACATCCCTCGAGGCATCTCGGTCGCTTCGGGGCCCGCGCCCTTCCGACGGGAACCCGTTTTTCACGGCCGGGTCCGCCCGCGGCCGCAACGGGCCGAGCGCGCGCGTTATCATGCGGCCCGTGAATTCAGCGTCGTGGCTCGAGGAGGTCAAGCGCCGCCGGGTCTTCCGCGCCATCGTCGCGTACGGCGTGGTCGCCTTCGCCGTCCTCCAGATCATCGAGCCGGTGATGCACGGCCTCAGCCTGCCGGACTGGATCCTTCCCGCCACGCTCGCCGCCCTCGGCATCGGATTTCCCGTCACCCTGGTGCTCGCCTGGGCGCTCGATTTGAGAGGCGGCCGCATCGAGCGGACCGCCCCCGCGCCCAGCGGTCGGATGCTGCTCGTCCTGGTCGTCATCGGCCTCGCTCTCGCTGCTCCGGGACTGGGTTGGTACCTGTGGAAGACGCACCGGCCGGCCGCCGCCAGGACGGAGCTGAAGAGCATCGCCGTCCTGCCGTTCGCCGACCTGAGCCCCGCCAAGGATCAGGACTGGATGTGCGACGGAATCGCCGAAGAGATCATCGACGCCTTGTGCACGGTCACCGGCCTGCGCGTGGCCGCGCGAAGCTCCTCGTTTCAATTCAAGGGCAAGCCCGCCGACGTGCGCGTGATGACGCGCGCGCTCGGGGTCTCGACGCTGCTCGAGGGCAGCGTCCGCAAAGCGGAAAACCGCCTGCGCGTCAGCGCGCGTCTGGTGAGCAGCGAGGGATACGAGCTCTGGTCGGATAGATTCGACCGCGCCGAAGCGGACGCCTTCGCCATCCAGGAAGAGATCGCGCGCGCCGTGGTCGCGGCGCTGCGCCTGCGGGTCTCCTCGGACGAGTCGGACCGGCTCCGCCGTTCGGGTACGGCCAATCCCCAGGCCTACGAGATGTACTTGCGAGGGCGGCAACACTTCCGCTCCCTGGGAATGGAGAACATCGAGCTGGCACGGCAGATGTTCAAGCGCGCCATCGCGCTGGACCCGGCATTCGCGCAGGCCCGCGCGGGTCTCGCGGAGGCGGACATCAACCTGCTCCAGTGGCTGCTCGTCGCGAAGGACGAACAACCCGCGCTTCGCGCCGAGGCGCTGGGTGCGAGCGAGGAGGCGCTGCGGCTCAATTCCGAGCTGGCCGAGGCACACGTCGCGCGCGCGAACGTCCTGGCGCTGCTTGGTCGCACCGCCGAAGCTGATGAGAGCTTCCGGCGTGCCACGGCGCTGGCCCCGGGCCTGCGCGACGCCTGGTACTCGTATGCGCGGTTTCTCTTCTCGGTCCAGCGGTACGCGGAGTCGGCGCACGCCTACGAGGAGTCGGCCCGGCGAAATCCGGACGACTACGATGCGTTGCTGCTCCTTGCCATGCCGTACCAGAGGATGGGTGACGACGCGAAGGCGCAAACGGCGCAGAAGCGCGCTCTCGAGGCGGCGGATCGCGTCCTGCGCAACGACCCCGATGACGTTCGCGCGCTCTATCTCTCGGGCGCCGCGCTGATTTCGCTCGGCGAACGGCAGAAGGGTACCGACCGTCTGGAGCAGGCGATCGCGATCCGGCCGAACGATTTCGCGGTCCTCTACAACGCGGCCTGCAGCTTCGCCATCGCTGGCAACGCCAAAAGGGCCCTCGACATGCTCGACCGTGCCGTCGGCACCGGACGGGGGTTTCGCGCCTGGATCGAGAACGACCCCGATCTCGACAGCCTTCGCAAGCTGCCCCGCTTCCAGCAAATCGTCGCGCGCCTGCCGCCCTGAGCGACGCGCTTACTTGTCGACCTTCTTCTCCTCGCGGACCACGTCGCCCTGCGCGTCCTTCTCCTTGGTCTCTGTAGTCGTGGTCTTCGCAGCCGCGCTTGGACGCTTGTGTTCGACGGTAGTCTCGGTCTTGCTGACGGTGCCACCGCCGGCGCGGGCCCGGGCCTTCGAGCGCACCTTGGTCTTGTGGGTCGTCTTGCCGGCGGTCCGCTCCTTGTCGATGCTGACGTCGTTCTTGTCCTTCTTCACTTCGACCTTCTCGTCGCCGCGCGCAGCCGACGCGAGGACGAGGGCCGCAAGCGCAGATGAGATCGCCTTCATGGGTGGCTCCTTTGCTGACCGATCGGACAACCTGTAGACGGGTGGCCGGGCGTACAACGCTCGAGCGCCCGCCTGTCCGGGGGCCGCGGGCGGCGCCCTTGGCGGCGACCTGCTACGATCTCGCCCTGCCGTGAAAGCGCTCCTCCTCGTCGACATCCAAAACGACTTCCTGGCCGGCGGCGCGCTCGCTGTCCGCCGTGGCGACGAAGTGGTTCCCGTGGCCAACCGGGTGCAGGCGCGCTTCGATCTGGTCGTCGCGACGCAGGACTGGCATCCGTCGGGTCATGGCAGTTTCGCCTCGCGGTATCCCGGGCGGAAACCGGGCGAATTGTCCGAGCTGGGCGGCCTCCCGCAGGTCCTCTGGCCCGATCACTGCGTGCAAGGCTCACTGGGTGCCGCGTTCGCGCCGGGCCTGGCGATGAACCGCGTGGAGACGATCTTCCGCAAGGGGACCGATCCAGGCATCGACAGCTACAGCGGCTTCTTCGACAACGGCCACCGCAAGTCGACCGGGCTCGGCGACTACCTGAAAGGGCGCGGAGCCGCCGACGTCTACGTGCTCGGCCTCGCGACGGACTACTGCGTGAAGTTCACCGCGCTCGATGCACGCCAGCTCGGCTTCCGCACCTTCCTCGTCGAAGATGGCAGCCGCGGCGTCGAGCTCGCACCGGGCGACGTCGCGCGCGCCATCGCCGACATGCGGGCGGCCGGCGTGCAGGTGGTCCGCAGCAGCGACCTGCGGTGACGGGTGGCGGAGTCGCACGCAAAGCGTTAGGGTTCCGGCCCTCCCGCGAAAGGAGGTCTGTGATGACGTTGCGAATTGGTGATGAGGCGCCGAACTTCACGGCGCAGACGACCCAGGGCCCGATCGATTTTCACCAGTGGATCGGGAACCAATGGGCGATCCTCTTCTCCCACCCGAAGGACTTCACGCCGGTGTGCACCACCGAGCTCGGCTACATGGCGAAGATCAAGCCCGAGTTCGACAAGCGCAACACCAAGATCATCGGGCTCAGCGTGGACTCGGTGGAAGACCACAAGCGCTGGGCGAATGACATCGAAGAGACGCAGGGCGCCGCGCCGAACTACCCGGTGATCGGCGACGCCGACTTCAAGGTGGCGAAGCTCTACGACATGCTGCCGGCATCCGTCTCCGGCGACGCGAAGGGACGCACTCCCGCGGACAACGCAACCGTGCGCTCGGTGTTCGTCGTCGGTCCCGACAAGAAGATCAAGCTGATCCTCATGTACCCGATGACCACCGGGCGGAACTTCGACGAGGTCGTGCGAGTGATCGACTCCATCCAGCTCACGGCCAAGCACAAGGTGGCCACGCCGGTGAACTGGAAGCAGGGTCAGGACGTGATCATCGCGGGCTCGGTCAGCGACGAGGACGCGAAGAAGCAGTTCCCGCAGGGGTGGAAGGCGCCGAAGCCTTACCTGCGAATTACACAGCAGCCGAAGTAGGCCCGGCCTAGAACAGCGCGAGGATCGACTCGGTCGCGACGAAGACCGCGGCGGCGACTGCCGCCGCCGCGGGAATCGTCAGGATCCACGCCCAGAGGATCCGTCCCGCGACGCCCCAGCGCACCGCCCGCGTTCCCTTGGTGGCCCCCACGCCGACGATCGCGCCCGTGATGGTGTGCGTGGTACTCACCGGGATGCCCAGCCTGGAGATGGCGAGGATGGTGACGCCGCCGCCTGTCTCGGCGGAGAAGCCGCCGATGGGCTGCAGCTTGGTCAGGTTGTGCCCCATGGTCCGCACGATGCGCCAGCCGCCGAAGGCGGTGCCGAGGCCGATGGCCGCATGGCAGATGAGGATGACCCAGAAGGGGACGCCGAAAGGGCGATCGCTCCAGATGGTGCCGTAGAGGACCACGGCGATGATGCCCATCGTCTTCTGCGCGTCGTTGGTGCCGTGGCTGTAGGAGAAGATTCCGGAGGACAGCAACTGCAGCCTGCGAAACCACCGATCGACCTGCAGCGGCACGCGCCGGCGGACGATCCAGGTGGTCAGCACCATCATGAAGCTGCCCAGCACCAACCCGAGCACGGGGGAGAGCACGATGAAGAGCGCGATCTTGGCGATGCCGTCGGCGACGAGCCCGCGCAGGCCCAGCGCGGGGAGGGTCCCACCGATCAGCCCGCCGGCCAAGGCGTGAGAAGAGGAGGACGGCAGTCCCCACCACCAGGTGAGCAGGTTCCAGAGGATGGCGCCGATCAGCGAGGCGAAGATCACGGTCAGCACCATCGCCGTTCCCTGCGCCTTGAGCATCTCGAACTGGATGACGCCCTTGCCCATCGTATTCGCGACCTTTACGCCCCCGCCGAACGCGGCGATGAAGTTGAAGAAGGCCGCCCAGACCACAGCGATGGCCGGCGAGAGGACGCGGGTCGATACGACGGTGGCGATGGAATTCGCGGCGTCGTGGAAACCGTTGATGAAGTCGAAGATGAGCGCCAGCGTGACCAGCAGGATCACGATGGAGAGCATCAGGCGTGCTCCAGCACCACGCCCTCGATGACGTTGGCCACGTCCTCGCACCGGTCCGTGGCCGTCTCCATCAGGTCGTAGATCTCCTTCCACTTCATGATCGAAAGCGCGTCGGCGCCGCTCTTGAAGAGCGCGGCGATGGCGGCCCGTCCGAGCGCGTCCGCGTCGCCCTCGAAGGTCTTGATGGCACGGCAGGCGGCGAGGATCTGGGCGGGGTTCTTGATCTCCCGCAGCAGCCGCACCGTCTCCTGCAGCTTCTCGGTGCACGGAAGCAGGATGCGCGCCAGGTCCTTCGCGGCCTGCAGCAGCTTCTCCGCCGTGGCGTCGGTGAGATCGAGAACGTCGTCGATGCGCGCGAGCAGCCGGTGGATCTCTGCCCGGTCGAAGGGGGTGATGAATTGCCGGTGGAGCCGCTCGAAGGCGCGGTGGGCGATGTTGTCGCCCTCGTGCTCCACCTCCTTGATCTCGGCGACCTTTCGCTCGATGTCGGTGAAGTCCTCGAACAGGGCCAGGAGCAGTCGGGCACCGCGGACGGTCGCCTCGGCCTGGGCGTCGAAGTCGTCGAAGAACTCGTCCGACTTCGGCATCAATTTTTCGAGCATGCGGCCCTTTACACGGTCTTTGTGACAACCGTGTGACAAACATGGTCAGCCGCTCGGCAGCCGCAGCCAGAAGCGGGATCCGTTCGCGGAGCTTTCAAGCCCCACCTCGCCGCCCATGGCGTGGGCCAGGTGCTTGACGATGGCGAGCCCCAGACCGGTCCCTCCCAGCTCGCGCGACCGTCCGGCATCGGCGCGATAGAAGCGCTCGAAGATGCGCGGCTGGTGCTCCGGCTCGATGCCCGGGCCGGTGTCGACAACGGAGAGCATCACCGCGGGTCCGAGGCCGTCGCCGAGTAGCGTCACGTGCCCGCCTTTCGGCGTGAACTTCACGGCGTTGTCGAGCAGATTGACGAGGATCTGCTCCAGGGCGCGCCGGTCGGCGTTCGCGCGCAGGCGCTCCGGGACATCCGCCGAAAGGACGATTTCCTTCTCCCCGGCGGCGTCGCGGAACAGCTCGAGCACGGCATCGGAAAGAGGCGCGAGCTGGACCGGTCCGGTCTGCGGCTTCCAGTCACCGGTTTCCAGCCGCGAGAGATCGAGCAGGTCGTCGGTCAGCCTCGACAACCGTGCCGCGTGCCGGGAGATCATGCGGACGAACTCGCGCGCCTGGTCGGGCAGCTCGAGCCCCCCGTCGAGCAGCGTCTCCGCGGCAGCCCGGATGGCCGTCACGGGAGTGCGCAGCTCGTGAGATGCGTTGGCGATGAAGTCGCGGCGCACGCGGTCGGCGCGGCGTTCGGCGGTGAGATCGCGCAGCACCAGCAGCGCCCGCGCGTGCGTGAGCGGCGCCACGTGGGCTTCCACCTGCAGGTCGAGCGCCGGCAGCGTCAGCTCGCGTCGCTGGGGCCACCCGGCGAGCCCGCGAGCGCAGACATCCTGCAGCTCGGAGCTGCGCGTCGCCTCCAGGACGGTCGCGGCCCGTCCCAGAAGGCGGGTCATTCCAGCGTTCCTCGCCACCATCCGCCCGCCCACCTCCAGCAGCGCCGCCGCGCCCGGCACCGCCTCCAGCATCTCCTGCAACCCGGGTGGCTCGCGGCCGCCGGACACGACCGGTTGGTCGCGCCGCCTCAGCTCTTCGATCACGTCGCCGGGAAGCGTTCCCGCGCGCAGCTCGGCGCGGATCCGGTCCACGGCTTCTGCGAGCGTCAGCTTGCGTCCGAAGAGCGCCATCTACCTCTCCGCGGGATCGGACATCCGATAACCCAGCCCGCGCACCGTCTCGATCAGATCGCGGCCGCTGCCCAGCTTTTCGCGCAGCCGCTTGACGTGCGTATCCACCGTTCGCGTCTGCAGCTCCCCCGTCATCTCCCAGACGTCGTGCAGCAGCTGCTCGCGCGTCTGTACCCGACCGATGCGCGCCATGAACGTCTCCAGCAGCCGGAACTCGAGGGCGGTGAGCTCCACTTCCTCGCCGTCGACGAACACGCGGTGCGCCTCGGTATCGAGACGCACCGGGCCCACTTCGGCCCGCGGCGGCGTTTCCCCGGGCGTCCCGCGCCGGAGGACGGCCTTGACGCGGAGCACGACCTCGCGCACCGAAAAGGGCTTGGTGATGTAGTCGTCCGCGCCCAGCTCGAAGCCCACCACGCGATCCACTTCGTCGCTGCGCGCGGTGAGCATGATGACCGGCACGGCGGCGGTGCGGGCGGTGCTCTTCAGCTGGCGGCAGATCTCGGTGCCGGAAAGATCCGGCAGCATCAGATCGAGGATCACCGCGTCCGGTGTCTTCTCTCGGACCCGCGCGAACGCTTCCGCGCCGTCGCGGGCAGAAACGGTGTCGAACCCGGCCTGGCGCAAGGCGTACTCCAGCACCTGGACGATGTCTTTCTCGTCCTCGACAATGAGGATGCGCGGGTGCACTTCGCGCGTCATACCCCTGCACTTGTGACGGGAGCGTGACACGCGCGCAAGTTCGGCGTGAATTGACGGCGTTGCGTGCGCGCCCGATCGCGGTCGAATTTCTGACAGAGTTTTCGCAACGAAATCCGTCGGCACCGGCAGGCGACCGCTTGCCGGCCCGAAAGGGGCTCACTAGCTTTCGCTCGCCTGTAAGGGAAGGTGCGAGGAGGGTGTGGCGGTGGGGCCCCGAAGGGCGATGCGATGGATGGCCGCGGTCGCGGCCTTGGCGGCGGAAGCTTCACCCGCGCAGCTCCTGACGCAATCGAAGATCGCTCCCGTCGGCGGCGGGAACGCGCTGTCCACGCCCGCCGCACGCCACATCGTCCGCATGGACTCGGGGACCTATCTGCTCGCGCTTCAGCGCGACGAGGCCGGCACGGCGCCACAGACGGGACTCGGCCTCTACCGGAGCGACGATGACGGCCAGTCCTGGTCGTTCTACGCGAGCATCAATCCTTCCCCCACCGATCGGCACACGGCGGACCTCGTCAAGCTCGGAAGCGACGTGGCGATGGTGGGGTCGTTCGACGCGCCGTCGATCCTCCCGGACACGAGACTCGATCCCGGCCGCAAGGTCTACTTCCAGCGCTGGCGCTCGAACGGCGCCTCGGACTTCATCCCCGACGCGCGAGTGGCCGTCTTCGCGCCATCCATTGCCGGAGTCGCATATCACCGCGGCGAGCTGGCCGTGGATTCGCTGGGCCGGATCTGGGTGCAGGCCTTCAAGCGCGGCAGCACCGCCTGCAACCCCGCGATCGATCCGCGCTGCTCACTCTGCGATACGCCGGGAAACGGCGACAACTACAAGAATGACGTCGTCGTCTCGATGAGCACCGATGGCGGACGGACGTTCTCCCGCGAGCAGGTCCTCGGATCGACGCTCTGCCGCGCCGGCGGACGCCTGATCAGCGCCGGATCCAAGCTCCTGCTGATCTGGAACGATTACTCCGGAAACGAGAACGGCACGCGGATCGTCACCCGCTTCGTCAAGCGCGATGCCGCGGATCCTACCGGCACCTGGAGCGCACCGCAGAACGCTTTCCCCGACGAACCTGTCGACGGCATCTACCATGGAGCCGCGCTGAGCGCGGTGGCCGACGGCGCCGGCGTGCACCTCGTCTACAAAGATCAGAACAAGATGCGGCTTTGGTATCGCCGCTTCGAGGTCGCTACCGGAGCGTTCGGATCGAAGGTGCAGGTGGACGACAGCGCGCAGGACTGGGCGCTACAGCCGGCCGCCACATTGCGCCAGGGCGAGCTCTCGATCCTCGCCAACCATCTGCTCGCGCCGGGTCGTTACGAGACGCGCATGTGGCGCCTCTCGACGGGTCTGGGGCCCGCGAACGCGACGTCCATCGCCACCGAAGACGCGTTCCACGGATATCCCGCGGTACCCGAGTCGCTCCCCGCCACCGCGCGCTCGCTGCCGTACGTGTATTCGCGCGCGGCGACGTCCGACGGTGCCGCCGACGAGATAGTCCTGCGCGTGGCCGCCGATCCGCCTGCCGCCGTCCTTTCGCTGGAGGAGGGGCGTGCGGTGCTGCCGCAGGGCAGGACGATCGCCGTTCACGTCCAGACGACACCGGCATCGGTGCTCTCGGGGACCATCCAGTTCGAATTGACCGGCCAGCCTGCGGGGGTGCACGCCAGTTTCGATCCCCCACAGATCGAGACCGGTGCCGCCACGACGCTGACGCTCACGGCGGAGCAGGGCGTGCCGCCGGGATCGTCTTCCTGCGCGGTGGCAATGACGGCGGCGACGGGAAGAGTAGAGGTCCCTTTCAATCTCGAGGTGGTCCCTCCGTCTGGAGACGGCGGCGGTTGCGCATCGGCAGCCCCTCACCCCTTGATCGGGCTGGGCCTGGCGCTGCTGGCGATGCGCCGCAAGCGCCGGCCTTAGTCCCGAGGCATCGCGCGGACCCCCGCGGCGCTGCGGGACAGCCGGCGCGACCCCGCGCCGGGCTAGTTCAGGCTTCCAGGCTGCGTAAGCGGGAACGCGGCGATCTCGGCGTCGAACTGTCGCCCGTCCTCGGTGACCATCCGGTAGGTGCCGCGCATCGATCCGTGCGGCGTCTGCAGCACCGCCCCGCTGGTGTACTCGAACTTCTCGCCGGGCCGCAGCACCGGCTGGTTGCCGACCACGCCGTCGCCTTTCACTTCCTCGCGCTTGCCATTCCCGTCCGTGATGATCCAGTGGCGGCTGCGGAGCTGGGCGGCGACGTTGCCCAGGTTCTCGATCCGCACCGTGTACGCGAACGCCCACCGTCCGGGCCCCGACTGCTCGGGCAAGTACCGGCTCTTCACGGTGACCCGGATGCCCTGGGTGACGGCGGTGGACACGCTGCAAAGTTGCCAGTACCGGCGGGTTCGGGCAACAGAAAGCCGTGAAGAAGTACATCACGCGAGCGGGCTTCGAGAAGCTGCGCGAAGAGCTCCGCCGCCTGCTCTATGACGATCGGCCGCGGGTCACCCAGGAAGTCACGGTGGCCGCCGCGCACGGCGATCGCAGCGAGAACTACGAATACAAGCTGGGCAAGAAGAAGCTGCGCGAGATCGACGCGCGCATCTACCGCCTGCAGAAGCAGCTCGAATCGTACGAGGTCGTCGATCCCGCCACGCGGCCGAAGACGGACCGCGTCTTCTTCGGGGCGACGGTCACCGTGGAGGACGAAGACGGCGGCAGGACGACCTATCAGATCGTCGGCGGAGAGGAGCTCGACGACGGGCTCGGCCCGGGACGGATCAGCTACGAGGCTCCGCTCGGGCGCGCACTTTTGGGCAGGCGCAAAGGCGACAGCGTCACTGTCCGCCGGCCTGCCGGCGAGGTCGAGCTGACGATCGTGAAGGTCGAATGGAAGTGACCCGTCAGTCTCGATACATGAGCAGAACCAGGCCGACCTCTTCCGCGCGAGGTGCCTTGCGCCAGCGTGCCGCCACGGACACCGGCCCGATGTGCACCCTCGCTTCCATGCCCAGCTCGTAGGAAGTGCTGGGTGAGGCGAGCGGCAGCCATCGCCAGCTTCCGGTTCCGACCAGCGCGGCCCGCTCGCCCCCTAGCAGGCGCAACAGCAATCCCGGGCCGACACCGGCCCGCATTCCGCTGTCGGAGAGCCCGTGCAGGTCCGGCGCAGCCAGCAGCTCGGCGTCCGCCGTGAGCGCCGCCGAGAGCGCGCCGCCGGATGAAACGAGGCCAGGTCCGCCGCCCACGGCGAGGATACCGGCGACACACGCGTCGCACCCGCCGTCGACCACACGCGTTGCGCCGACGCGCATCTTCCAGGAAACGCGTCGCTCGAAGCGATCGATCGGGTTCAGGCTCGTCACCTCGACGAGTGAAGCTTCCTCCAGCCGGAGAACGCGCCGGCGGTCCGCAACGCTCACTCGCAGCTTGAAGAACTCGATCTGGGTTCGCGGCGAGAAGCCGGCGGGCGGATCGGCCAGGTCGTGGAGGGCCAGGCGCCCTTCCGCCAGAAGAGACGATCCATCCTCGCGAGAAGTGATGGCGCCCAGTCCGAGTCGCATCGAGCCATGCCCCCGTTCGGGCCCACCGGCCGACGGTGGAGGAATGACCAAAGGCTGGCTCGGCACCCCGATCGCGCTTCGCCTCTCTAGGAGCCTCTGACGCAGAAGATCGGCCGCCGGGTCCGCGCCAGTAACGATGTCGCGACCGTGACGCACGTCCACGAGGTCGACGGCGGCGTCGATGACTCGCACGCGCTCGTCGGTGGACATCGCATCGAGCGCTGCGGAATCTCCTCCTTCCGAGAGCCGCTCGACGGCGTCGAGATCGGCTCCGGTGAGCCCTGCGGTCCGGGCTCCGAGCTGCGTCCGTCCCGAGGCACGGAAGCGGACTGCCCGGACCAGGCCAGGGTTCGCAAAGAGTGCTTTTACGCTGTCGGCAGGAAGCGTCGCCGGCCCGAGGTGCGAGAGGAGCTCGAGATCGGAATCAGCGGCCTCGAGTGCGCCGAGAACGTGGTACGAGCAGTTCTCGGTGACGTAGTAGTAGTCGAACCAGGTCTGCCCCAGCTCCCAGAGGTGGCCGACGAGCATGGCGACCTGCCGCTGGTCCAGAGAGAGCTCGTACTCCCACAAGTCGCGCGACTCATAGTCCGCGTACTCGCGCACCTTGTAGAAGTAGGGCCGCGCGCTGAACTCACCCCGGAAGAGCCCGAAGAGGCCGTCGAACGCATACACGATGGCGTTCGAGGTATCGGTGACCGCCGCGAAGTCGACCGCCTGGTCGATGAGGTCGAGGCGCTCGCCGCTGCTTGCCACTTCCTCCTTGCCGAGGCGCAGGAAGGTGTGGCCGAACGCGGAAGCGGGATTGTTGAGGTAGTAGGAGGAGAAGACCAGGGCCACGGATCTGGCGCTGACCCTTCTCCAGAAGGCGTCGAACCGCGGGCAAGATCGCGGCGGCAGCCGCGAGAAATCGATGCGGAGGGCGGTTGCGAGCCAGGCGAATCGTGCCGGAAAGCGGCACTGAGGATGCTCGAGCGATGGATTGGCGAGCTTCGCACCTTCGGGCGCGCCATCTCCTGGAGCGAAGAACCCGGTAAGCGTCGCCTCGAGCTCCGCCGCGGGATCGCGTTTTCCCTGGGACGAAAGAAACAGGCCAGGCCCATCCGCTTCGCTCTGCCAGCCGCCGAGGAGCCGTTTGCGCCAGTGCCCGAGGCGGAGCCATGAGCGTTCTTCTGATAGCGACCTGTTCCGGGCCGCGGTCAGCAGCTCGGGCAGATACGTGGGATCGGGCTCGACGCCTTCTCCGGCAAGGGCGAACCCGGGCGCGGAAACAGTGAGGGCGAGGAGGACGGCGTGGGCCGGGCGCATGCACGTAAATCGAAGGGAGCCTTTACGGACTCCCTTCGACCGCGACACGAACCTAACCGATCTTCCGGCACCCGAGCGAACTGTCCGAGCGCAGCTCCTTGATCACGTTCTTCGAGACCTGCTGGACGGGGGTCTTCTCGCCGGGGAAGAGCTGTGCGAAGCGCTTCTGCAGGGTGACGCCGACGGCCTTCGCATCCTTGCAGCCGGCCATCGCGCTCAACGTGGTGATGGTCTCACCGCTGCCACGCGCGGCGTCCTTCGCCAGCGCCTCGCGGTTGCCCTCAATGAAGGTCATGGCTCCTTGCGTACCAGCCGACTCTACGCAGTTCGACGTGCCGGAAGTGATCCCGAAGGTCTGAGTCCCGAACGTGTTGTTCGTGGTCGCGGCCAGGATCTGGATCATCCCCTTCTGATCACCGAAGACCATCGAGCCGAGCCCACAGCCAGCCAATCCGTACGTCGACTTTCCGGTCGCAGCCGGATTCTCTGCGTCCGCGTACGCAACCCCTGCGCTCAGGACGAAAGCAACCAGTACCCACCGTGCTCGACGCATTCATCCCCTCCTTCATTTGGAAATCCCCCATCCTCCTGACGGGGACGCCACGCTACACCAAAGCGTCCGTTGCCGTCATTCCGCGCGCAGGCTGCTCAAATCGATTCCGTTGAATCCGATACCCAGGCAGGCGGCACTCTCCGCCAGCATGCGGCGGCTCCCAATCCCTCACTCCCGCGTCGGCGCCTCCACTCCGACCAGGTGAGGTTCCCGCACGGGCGGCCGATAGATGCGGTCGGAAGGCTCCGGCCGCCGCGCCCGCGGCGGCCAGGAGAGCGTGAGCGGCCGGTTCTCGCGCGCGCTCTTCAGCGCCGCGACGATGATGCGGACGTCGCGCAGGCCTTCCTCGCCGTCCGGCTCCACCGGCGTGTCGTCCAGGATCGCCTTGGAGAACGCGAGCAGCTCCGGAGCGAACTGGTCGGCGGGCTTGAACTTCCGCACGCGCTCCTTGCCGCCCACCGAGAGGCGCAGCTCGCGCGGTCCCGAGTACTCGTAGCCGTCGTGCAGCTCGACGTGTCCTTTGGTGCCGACCAGCCGGTAGTGGTCCTGCTCGTACGAACCGAAACTGACGGTGAACTGGGCAACGCGCCCGCCGGGAAACTTGAGCAGCACCGCCATGCCTTCGTGGACTTCCGCGAATCTGTCGTCGTCGCGCCGGTCCATCCGCAAGGCGAAGACCTCGATCGGGTCGGCCCGGAACAGGTAGCGCGCGGCATTGATGCAATACGTACCCAGGTCCCAGATGGCGCCGCCGCCGCGATCCGCCGAGGTGCGGATGTTTCCCGGCCGCACCTGGTAAGCGAACGCGCTGGTGAAGAACCGCGGTTCGCCGATCCGGCCTTGCTCGATCAGCCGGACCGCCTCGAGGTTCGACTCCTCGAAGTGCAGACGGTACGCGGTCATCAGCTTCACGCCTGCTTCCTTGCAGGCGTCGATCATGCGCCGGCACTCCTCCTCGCTGACCGCCAGCGGCTTCTCGCAGAGGACGTGCACGCCTTCCTTCGCGCAGCGCACCGCGAAGTCCACGTGCTTGTCGTTGGGCTCCGCGATGTAGACGGCGTCCACGTCGGGCCGGTCCAGCACGTCGTCCAAAGCCCGGACGTCGTAGGCATCGCAGCGGTACTTGCGCGCCAGCTTCGCCCGCTTTTCCGCGTCGCCGGAAACCAGCGCGACCAGCTTCGAGTTCTTCGCATGAGCGAACGCAGGCAGCACGGCGGCCTGCGCGATGTGCCCCAGCCCGATCACCGCGTAACCGACCTGGCGGCTGCCTTTCTCCCTGCCGGTCTTCCTCGCCATGCGGGGAAGTTACGCACGCGCGGCATGGAGGGCGGGTGCCCAGCGCAGGCTGAGCGCATCGGCGAGGACGACGTGCGTCTCCCCCGACAGAAGGAGCTGCCGGAAGGGTGGGCCGTGCAGGATGCGCGATCCGTTGGTGCTCGCCGTGTCGATGGCCCAGACCTCGTCGTCGACGCTCAGCAACACGAGGTGGACGCGCGAGAGGTTGCCCTCGTCGACGCCGCCGTGGCTGCAGCGGTCGTCGCGGCCGACGAGGATCCCGCGCTCGAGCTGGTCGCTCCAGACCGCGTGCGTCGAGGTGAGATCGCCGGCCTGTGGGGAGCTGGACTGGATGGTGATGGTGGCGAGCTTGAGCGCGTTGGCTGACGGCGCCGCCCGCGACTTGAGCGGCTGCGGCGGCGGGAGGATCTCCTGGTTGCGCGGGGCGAAGCCGCGCCAGGTCTCGTCGGCATCGTGCGACCAGGGTTTCGCCGAGGGACCGGTGGGAAAGAGGAAGACCACGTAGCTTGCCACCCGCAGGAAGAGGGGCCCGCGGCTGGCGATCGCCTCGCAGCGCTTGCCGTCCTCCGAGAGCAGGCCGCAGCGGGAGCGCAGATCGATGGCGCGCAGATGGAGCTGTCCCGCAGCCCCGCGGGTGGCTCGCAGCAGCAGGTGTCGCAGCGAGACGTCCTGATCGCGCGAGAGCACCACGTCGCACCGCTCGTGCCGTCCGAGGATCAGATGAGCGATCCCGGAGGCGGGCAGGCGCAGGTGCGCATGGGCATCGAAGACTCCGTTGCCGTCGACCGCGGCGATCAGCACTCCTTCCGCGGGCTGCGCCTGGTGGGCAGTGCGCAGCGCGGCGAAGTGCTTGCGGAAGACAGCGGCGAACGGGTCGTCGGCGAGATCTGCGTGCCAGGTCTGGCGCGAGAGCGGCTCGTCTTCCGACGCCATCGGGCGAGAATAGCAGCATTTGATGGTGTCCCCGCTCCGGTTTGATACAACTACCGTTTTCGGAGGGCCGTCGTGCTGCGGGAAATCGCGGACCGGGAAGCTGCTGCGAAGGCGAAGGACATCGACCTGAAGGTCGGATACCAGGGCGAGCCGGGCGCATACGGCGAAGTGGCCGCGGCGGCCCATGGCGGGATTCCGCGGGGATTTGCGAGCTTCGAAAAGCTGCTCGAGGCGTTGCGTGACGGCGAGATCGACGAAGCCGTCCTGCCGATGGAAAACGCGGTGGTCGGCGCGATCACCGAGGCGCTCGAGCCGTTCGCGGCCTTCGTCTCCGAGGGCCTGGAGCTCGTCGCCGTCGCCCTCACCAGCGTCCCGGTCCGCCTCTCGCTCGCGGCGCGGCCCGGTACGCCGCTCGCCGCGGTCAAGCGCGCCTGGTCGCACCCCGCCGCCCTTCGCCAATGCACCCGCCGCCTCGCGCAGATGGGGATCGAGCGCGTGGTCTGCTACGACACGGCGGGCGCGGCGCAGATCGTCGCGCACGACGCTTCGACGGATGCCGCGGTCTGCTCGCGCCGCGCCGCCGAGCGCTACGGGCTGGAGGTTCTGGTCGAGGACGTCTCCGACAAGGAGCAGAATGGCACCCGGTTCGTCCATCTGCGGATGGCGGATCACGCGCGCGCGCAGGTTTCGCTCGCCTTCTTGCGCACCAGCAGCATGACGGCAACGGGGCGGCTCGACGTCCTCACCGGCGCGACTCTTCTGCCGCTCGCGGGCAGCGCGGAGTTTCCGGTCCGGATGTGGGTGCTCGGCGCGGACGCCGCCCGGCTGCAGGCGCTTGCTCCGGCGCGCGACGTCCAGGTCATTTCGCTCGGGCAGCCCGCGGCGCACGCCGCGAAGATCACGCCGCCGAAGCAGGGAACGGAACCGGTGGTGAAGTCACTGCCGCACGCGACGGCGCGCAAGGCGCCCACCGTCGTCGAAGTCGGTCCGCTGCGCATCGGGGCAGGCGCCCGCGCGGTGATCGCAGGGCCGTGCTCGGTGGAGAGCGCGGAGCAGGTGATGCGCATCGCGCGCGAGGTCGCCTCCTGCGGCGCCACCGCACTGCGCGGAGGGATCTTCAAGCCGCGCACCAACCCGTACGCCTTCCAGGGCCACGGCCTGGAAGCTCTCGACTGGCTCGTCGCGGCCGGCAAGTCGACCGGCCTGCCGGTGGTCACCGAAGTGATGGCCGTCGACCAGGTGAGACCGGTCGCGGAGAAAGCCGACGTGCTGCAGATCGGCGCTCGCAACATGCAGAACTTCGATCTGCTGCGCGCGGTCGGACGGGCCGGCCGTCCCGTCCTCCTCAAGCGCGGCGCGGGCTCCACGGTCGACGAATGGCTCGGAGCGGCCGAGTACGTGATGGCGGCCGGAGAGCTGCGCGTGATCCTCTGCGAGCGCGGCATCCGCACCTTCGAGACCGCCACGCGGAACACGCTGGACGTCGGCGGCATGCTGGCGGCGAGACCGCTGACGCACTTGCCGATCATCGCCGACCCCTCGCACGCAGCGGGCCGCGCCGACCTGGTGGAAGGCCTCGCACGCGCCGCCTGGTCCGCGGGGGCCGACGGCCTGATCGTGGAGGTGCACGACGACCCCGCGCGGGCCTTGTCCGATGCGGAGCAAGCGCTGGTCCCCGCCCGTTTCGCCGAGCTGGCGCGCAATCTCGCGCTGCATCCCGACGCGCGCCTGCCCCTGGCCCAGCTCCGCGCCTGGGTCGACGCCATCGATCACGATCTCGGCGTCCTCGTGCAGCGCCGGCTGGAGGTGGCGAAAGTGATCGGCGATTCGAAGCGGCAGACGGGACGCGCGGTTCTCGATCCGCGGCGCGAGGCGGCGGTCCGGCGGACGTACCAGGAGGCGTTGCCGGGAAGCAAGCTGCTCGCCGACAAGCTCGTCGATCTGCTCCTCGAAGCAGCGAAGGCGCAGCAGAGCATCGACGAGGATTAGGGGCTCCCGCACCCGGGGTGCGGTTATGCGCCTGCGCTTGTGACTGTGCCCAAGTACAGTTTTTCCAACATCATTCATTGACCAGTACAGTTGCCCGGGGATTCGAGGTCCGCCTGTGGCTGGATCGGTCGGCGCCGTGCTGCATCTGATCGCCCATCATGAAGACCGATCGCTCCCGCGTCCTGCTCGCTCTCGGATCGCTCTACGTGATCTGGGGGTCCACGTTCCTCGGGATCCGGATCGCGCTCGAGGGCTATCCGCCGCTGATGCTCGCCGGTCTTCGCTTCGCAATCGCGGGTGGCGTGACCTACGCCTGGGTGCGCGCCCGCGGCGTTCCGCCGCCGACGCGGACGCAATGGCGGTCCTCGTTGATCGTGGGAACGCTTCTGACGTGCGCGAATGCCTGCGTGGTGATCGCCGAGCAGTGGGTGAGCTCGGGCGTTGCCGCGGTGGCGATCGCGTCGGTGCCGCTCTGGGTGGCTCTCATCGCCGGCCTTTTTGGACGCTGGCCTTCGGGCGGCGAATGGCTCGGTCTCGCCGTCGGACTGGCCGGCGTGGCGATCCTGCAGACCGGCGGGGATCTCCGCGCGAGCCCGGCCGGTGCCGCGGTGCTCACGGTGAGCTGCGCGAGCTGGGCGCTCGGCTCGATCTGGAGCCGCCGACTGCCGCTGCCCACGGGATTGATGTCGAGCGCCGCGCAGATGCTCGCCGGAGGGTTCGTGCTACTCGTGTTCGCCGTGCTCCACGGCGAACGGATCACCGCCGTGCCTTCGCTGCGCGCGACCGCGGCGCTCGGATACCTGATCGTCGCCGGCTCGATCATCGGGTACAGCGCGTACCAGTTCCTGCTCTCCCGCGTGCGGCCCACGCTCGCCGCAAGCTACGCCTACGTCAATCCGGTGGTCGCGGTCGGCCTTGGCGCGGCGGTAGCCGGAGAGAGCGTCGCGCCGCGCGCGGTGGGAGCGCTCGCGCTGATTCTCGGTGGAGTCGCCATGCTGGCGATCCGTCGCCAGGCCGCGTAGCCGCCAGGAAGGGCCGTGCCTACCTTTGGGGCATGAGCGTCCGCGTCGCCCACCTGATCTACGGGCTGTGGCTGGGCGGCCTGGAGCAGCTCGTGGTGCACCTCGCGGCGCGCAGCCGCGCCCGTGGCATCGACTCCTGCATCGTCGCGCTCGGAGAGGACGGACCGGTCCGGCCGCTCGCGCAGGAGCAGGGCATCGACGTCGAGGTGCTCCCCGTCGACGGCATGAGCGTCTCGGCGCTGCTCGGGATTCGCCGCGCGCTCGAGAAGCACGGCGCGACGGTGCTGCACGCGCACGATCTCGGCCCCTGGCTCAACGCCGTCGCGGTCCGCGCCTTGCGTCCGAGGACCCGCGTCATGGCGACCTTCCACGAACAGCGCACGCCACAGGGAAAGAAGCGGCACGCTGCGGTGCTGGCGGCGCACGCGACCGACGCTCTGGTCGCCTGCGGCGACAAGGTACGGCAGGACATCCTCGACTGGGCGCCGGCCGGCGCGCGCGTGCCGGTGATCGCGAACGGCGTCCCGCTCGAGGCGAGCGCCTTCGCCGCGCGGGAGGCGGCGCGCGCCGAACTGTTCGTACCCGAAGACGCCGTGGCCATCGGCTACGCCGGGACGTTGCGCGAAATCAAGGGGCCGGATCGGCTGCTGCAGTCGTTTCTCGACAAGTTCGCGGACCGCGGCGACGTGCACCTGTACTTGATCGGCGCCGGCGTGATGGAAGATTCCCTGCGCGCTGCCGCGCGAGGGCACGGCAACGTCCATTTCACCGGGTTGATCCCGAACGCCTCGCGCCTTCTTCCAGCGCTCGACGTCTACGCCCAGACCTCGTTGAGCGAAGGCAGATCGCTGAGCATGCTGGAAGCGATGGCCGTGGGCCTTCCCACGCTGGCGCACGACCTGCAGCCGGTTCGTGAGATCCACCGGCACGAGGAGACCGCGCTGCTCGTCCCGCTCGGCGATCGCGCCGGTCTCGGCTCGGCGCTGCAGCGGCTCGCCGGCGATCCGGTGCTCCGCGCCCGCCTCGGGGCGAATGCGCGGGAACAGGCGCGGCGCCATTCCATCGAGCCGATGGTCGACGCGTACGAGGCACTCTACCGCGAGCTCGCTGCCCGGTCGTGATTCCCGTCCTTCATCTCCGGCAAGGAACGGCCCTCTACGGTGCCGATCGCGCCGTGCTTGCGCTCTCGGCATCGATGCCGCGTCCCTATCTGCCGATCGTCGGGGCCATCGGACGGCCGGGAACGCGGATCGCCCTGGCGGAGGAAGCCCGGCGCCGCGGTCTGGCGGCGGTGCGATTCGAGAGCACCTCCCGGTTCGATCTGCGCTGTGCGCGCGCGGTGGCCCGCGTGGCGCTCGAGCAGGGCGTCGGACTGCTGCACGCGCACGACTTCAAGGCGCTGTTCGTCGCCATCGTCGCCGGCGTCCTTGCGCGCGTACCCGTGGTGGCGACGTTCCACGGCGATACCCGGAGCACGCTCGCAGTCCGCGCCTACGAGATGGCCGCCCGCATCCTGGGAAACTTCACCCGGGGAGTTGCGGCCGTCTCCCGCGCGCTGGAGCGCACGCTGCGGCGTTGGGTGCGCGCGGCACCCGTTGCCTTCGTCCCCAATGGGCTTCCGCCCTGCGTGCCCGCCTCGGAGGCGGAGCGCGCCGCCGCGCGGGCGAGATTCGACGTCGCGGAGCAAGCTTATTGCATCGCAGTGATCGGCCGGCTGGCCGCGGAGAAGGGACACCGCGTGCTGCTCGAGGCCGTCCGCCAGGTGCGCGCGACGGTGCTCGTCGCCGGCGACGGACCTCTCGCGGACGAGCTCCGCGACGAGGCCCGCCTCCTCGACGTGCGCTTCCTCGGGTATCTCGACGACGCGCGCGACGTGTTCGCAGCCGCGGACGTCGTCGCCATACCATCCCTCACCGAAGGGCTTCCGCTCACCGCACTCGAGGCGATGGCGGCAGGCCGCTGCGTCGTGGCCAGCGCAGTCGGCGAGCTCCCCGAGCTTCTCGCTGGCGGCGCCGGCGTGCTGGTACCTGCGGGTGACGCCGCCGCGCTGTCGGATGCCCTCGCCGCGCTGCGACTCCCGGCGGCGCGCGAAAAGGTCGAGCAGAGCGCGCTGGAACGCGCTCGCGGCTACGGTGTCGCAGCGATGGCCCGCGCGTACGCCTCGCTGTACGGCCGCGCGCTCGCAGGCTCGAGAAGCTCGCGGTAATCCCGCGCGACCGCCTCGGCGATTTTTTCCGCGGTGAAGGGTTCCACGGTGTGACGGCCCTCCCGCGCGAGATCGTCCGCGAGCTGCCGATCCCGCCAGAGCCGCACCAGCGCCCGCGCGAACTCCCCGGGCTCCTCGGCGAGGATCAAGTCCTTGCCGTCGCTGTAGGGCAGTCCTTCGGCGGCGATCCGGCTGGCGATGACCGGGACGCCGGCCGCCCACGCTTCGAGGATCTTGATCCTGGTGCCGGAGCCGGCCCGCAGCGGGACCGCGGTTGCAAACGCCCGATCGAGATAAGGACGCACGGAAGGCACGCTGCCTTCGATGGAGACGTCGTGCGCCGCCAGCGCCTGCACGTGCAGCGGCGGGTTGCGGCCGACGATCACCAGCCGCGCGCAGGGGAGGAGCGCGCGGCAGCGCGGCCAGATCTCCTTGGCCAGCACGACCGCCGCGTCCGCGTTGGGCCGCCAGTCGAGGGATCCGACGAAGACGACGTCGTGGCGTTGCGCGACCAGGGGAGGGGCGAGCGGGGGGACGGTGTTGGGCATCACGCGGACCCGCTGCGCTCCCATCTCGCGAAACGCCTCGGCGTCCTTCTCGGAGCAGGTGAAGACGAGATCCACGTTGCGGGCGAGGTCGCGCTCGAGCTCGTGGATGCGCGCAGCCTGCCAGCGCAGGCCCTTGCGCTGCCACTTCGGGGCGGTCTCCGCGAGGCGCTCCATGATTTCCGCTTCGACGTTGTGAGCGTCGAGCACCAGCCGCGCTTCCGGCTGCAGGCGCTTGATCTGCGGCCAGGTCAACGCCGTGTGCGGGTGGTCGAAATGGATGAAATCGAACTTCTCCGCCTCGAGGAGGCGCTTGAGCACCGATGGAAACCATCCGTAGCGGCAATAGCCCGCGGGGCAACCGAGGACGAACCCCATCCCTTCTGCGAAGACCGCATCCAAGCGACCCATCCGGTCCGCGACGTGCACACGCCCCTCGAGCAAGCGATCGAGCGCATGTCGATCCTCACCGGCCCGCGCCCAGGCAAGGACGGTGGTCTCGAAAGCCTGGTCGAGGGCGCGCACCATCGTCAGCGCGCGCAGGGCACCGCCGGTGTTCGCGGGCAGAGGCACGCCGGGCAGCAGAGCGAGAACGCGGCGGCGGGTCGAGCTGGCAGTTGCGTTCACTCCGTCCCTCCCCGTGGAACGGTACGCATGCTCAGCGGTGAACACACCTCAGGGGCGCTCGGCTGGCCGTCAGTGGACCGCGGCGACGCGCGTCGCCGGCGCCCCGCGCGGGTCCTACCGCGGGAACGGCCGGCTAGGAAGCGGTGTAGCCAAGGGAGGAAGGCGCATCCGCCGCCGGTCGTCGGCCACGGCTGACAGCCGCCGAAGCGCCTCCTCGGGGCTGCGCTCGAGCGCGTCCGCGAGCGTGCGCAGACGATCCGCGAGCGCGCGCGCGGCGCCTGGCACGAACCGGTTGAGCGCCGCGGCGCCGCTCACCGTCCCGTCACCTGCGAGGCGGGTCGTGTCGCGAAACCCGCCGGCGGCCAGCTCCCGCGCCAGCGCGGCCTCGCCGCCGGACTCGATCAGCGCCTGCGCCACTGCGGCGGCGGCGAGATACGGAAGGTGCGAAGCGACGGTGACCGCCCGATCGTGGTCGTCGGGCTCCACGTCGAGCAGCTTCTCCGCTCCCGACGCGGTCCATAGGTCGCGCACGCGCCGGATCGCGTCCCGCCGCGCCGTCTCGTCGCTGGCGCCGACAGGCGGGCAGAGCGCCACCGTGGATCCGAAGAACAGCGCAGGATGCGCAGCCACGAATCCGCGGAATTCCGTCCCCGCCATCGGATGCCCGCCGATGAAGACGACGCGATCCTGTGTCGCGGCGGCCGCGCAGATCCGCTCCTTCGCTCCACAGACGTCGGTGAGCAGCGCTCCCGGACGCATCCGGGCGGCGACGAGGGGAAGCATCTCGAGCAAGGGCTGTGCTGGCGTGCAGAGGACGACGGCGTCGCAGGTTTCGAGGGGAGCGAGATCGAGCGTGGTCGCGGCGTCCACGGCCCGCTCGTCGATCGCCAGGTCCCGGGTGCGCGCGTCGACGTCGACTCCGGCGATCCAGGTATCGGGTCGCGCACGCCGCAGCGCGAGCGCGAGCGAGCCGCCGATGAGGCCGAGGCCGACGATGACGATACGCTCGAGCATTTCTCGAGTGTACAGGCTTCAGACATGGCCGCATACCGCACCTTTCGGTGCGGGAGCGGCCGTCTGGAGTGTCACCACGTCCTATCTGGCCGCCGCGGTCACGACCAGGCATTCCTGCCGCCAGACGAGGATGTTGATGAAATGCACGTCGGCGCGCACGTCCGACAGCGTGCTGCCGGGCGCCTGCGACTGCGCTTTGGCGACGGCGTCGCGGTAGCCGGCATCGCCCCAGCCGGCCAGGTCGTATCCTCCCCACAACAAGAGAGGCAGGCCGACGGCGTTGCGGCAGGACTCGCCGCGGACTTCGCGCGGCGCCGACCCGGTATCGGCGCGCCACTCCAGCGGGGCGGAGCTATCCTCGAAGATGAGCGCCACCGGAAGCGGCCGCAGCATGGACCCCGCGCATCCGCACACGATCAGCGCGGACAACAGGAGCGGTCTCACCGGACTGCCTTGGCAGTGACGCGGGTGCAAGCCTTGTCGTACAGGAAGAGGACGTTGAAGAACGTGGTGTCGGCGCGGACGTCGGCCAGCTGGGTGGCGCCGGATTTGGCCTTGGCGTCGGCCACCGCCGCCGCGTACCCCCCATCGCCCCAGGCCACGAGCCCGAGGATCGCCTGGTTGCAGGCGGTGCCCTCCACGTCGGCGGCCCCTCCCGCTTTCGCTTCCACCGCGGTCGGCGCGCGGTAGGCGAGCGGCGTCTTCACGTCGGCGTAAATGCAGCCCGCGACCGCGCAGGCCATCACAGCGAGCATTCGTTTCATGTGCGCCCCTCCGTTCGGGGCGCACTCTAGCCGAAACGGGGCCTGCTCTGCCGCGCGGCCAGCCTCACCGGGCGTCGATGAAGCCGCCGTGCTTTTCGAGGAACGTCTCGTAGTCGCCGGCAAAGTCCTCCAGCCCTCCGTGGTGGAAGGCGAGGATGCGGGTCGCCGCCGTGTCGATCAAATCCCGGTCGTGCGCGACGAAGACCGCCGTGCCGGGATAGTTCGCCAAGCCTTCTCCGAGCGCGGAGATCGCCTCGAGATCGAGGTGGTTCGTCGGCTCGTCGAGCACCAGCACGTTGGGCTTCGTCAGCATCAGCTTGCAGAACAGCAGGCGCACCGCCTCGCCGCCGCTCAGGGCCTTGGTCGGCTTCATCCCTTCGTCGCCGCGGAAGAGCATGCGCCCGAGCAGGCCGCGGATCTCCTCGTTCCCCGCGCTGGGATCGATGTCGTGCAGGTAGTCGAAACAGGTGGTGTTGGTGGGGATGATCGGCTTCACGTCCTGCGGCATGTACCCCACCTGCGCCTCGTGGCCCCAGCTGATCTTCCCGGCACCGGGCTCCAATTCGCCGATCAGGGTGCGCAGGAGCGTCGTCTTTCCCACTCCGTTGCGGCCGACGACGGCCACCTTCTCCCCCTTGGTGACCAGCGCCGAAAAGTTCTCGAAGAGGGTGCGGTCGAAACCCTTGGTGAGGCCATCGATGGTCAGCGTCTGCTTCCCGCTCGGCCGCTTCTGCTCGAACTTGATGAACGGGCGGGCGATGTTCGACTTCTTCACATCCGCCACCGACAGCTTCTCGAGCTGCTTGATGCGGCTTTGCACCTGGGAAGCGCGGGTGCCCGCGGAAAAGCGCGCGACGAACTCCTGCAGCTGCGCGCGCTTCTTCATCTTGTCGGCGTTCTCCGCCTCGATGCGGCTGCGCACCTGCGCCTTGGCGCGCACCATGTCGTCATAGTTGCCGACGTAGGTGATGATCGTCTCGTAATCGATGTCCGCGATGTGGGTGCAGATGGCGTTGAGGAAGTGCCGGTCGTGCGAGATCACCACCAGCGTACCCTCGTACTGGAGGAGGAAGTCCTCCAGCCAGTGGATGGAGTCGAGGTCGAGCGAGTTGGTGGGCTCGTCGAGGAGCAACGCCGTCGGTTTCCCGAACAGCGCCTGCGCGAGCAGCACGCGCACCTTGTTGCCGCCGGTGACCTCCTTCATCCGGCGGCCCTGATCCTCCTCGTACACTCCGAGACCTTCCAGCAACGTGGCCGCCTGCGCTTCCGCCGAGTACCCGTCCTCTTCGGCGATGACGCCTTCGAGCTCGCCGAGGCGCGCGCCGTCCTCGTCGCTGAGATGGGCCTGCGCGAGCAGGCGCTCCTTCTCCTGCATGGCTTCCCAGAGCGTTGCGTTGCCCATGAGCACGACGTCGAGGACTTTCTTGTCCTCGAATGCGTATTGGTCCTGCTTGAGCACGGAGAAGCGCCTCGGCCTCGACACCGTACCGGTGTCGGGCTCGAGATCGCCGGCGAGGATCTTCATGAACGTGGTCTTGCCCGCGCCATTCGGCCCCGTGAGCCCGTAGCGCCGGCCCGGCGGGAACGCCGTGCCGACGTTCTCGAACAGCTTCCTGCCTGCAAATGCCTTGGTGACGTCCTGGACCTGAATCATCGAGGCGCGGGGGATAACACGCAAAACCGGGTATGGGTACAGATCTAGAAACCATAGCCGCAAAGCCGCACCTCCGGTGCGGCAGCGGCTACGTGGGATTCACGCCTTGGGCGGATGCTTCTGCAGCTTTCGCTGCAACGTCCGTCGGTGCATCTTCAGCCGGCGCGCGGCCTCGGAGATGTTGCCGTTGCAGTCGGCGAGGATCCGGTTGAGGTACTCCCATTCCTGGCGATCGAGGGAAGGCACGTCGCCGGGCGGCGGTGGACTCTTTCCCTGGAGCGCTGCCTCGATCTCGTCGGCGTCGGCCGGCTTGTTCAGGTAGTTGATGGCGCCGAGGCGGATCGCCTCCACGGCGGTCCCGATGGTTCCATAGCCGGTGAGGACCACTACCTGCGGCGGCTTCGCCAGGCCCCGGAGCGCGCGTACGACGTCGAGCCCCGATCCTCCCGGCATCCTCAGGTCCACGACCGCGTACTGCGGCGGATGATCGCGGACGGTCGCGTCCGCCTCCGCCGGCGACCCGGCCAGCAGCACCTCATACCCGCGGCGCGCGAACGCGTTGCGCAACGCAAGGCGAAAAGGCTCGTCGTCGTCGACGATGAGGATGCGCATGCGGGCGTTGTAGCATGGGTCAGACCTCGGGCATGGTCAGGGTCACGCTCGTGCCGCGACCCTCCGCGGAGTCGACGCGCATCTCTCCGCCCTGCCGCTCCACCACGTGGCGTGCGAGATAAAGCCCGAGCCCCGTGCCGCGCCCCGGCTCCTTGGTGGTGAAGAACGGCTCACCGATGCGTCGCAGGAGCGGCTCGGGAACACCCACGCCGTTGTCCACGACGGTGAGCTGCAGCTCCTCGCGGACCCGCTGCAGCGAGACGCGCACCTCGCGCGCGGCCCGGCCTTCGGTCGCCTCGGCGGCGTTGTCGAGTAGATTCGCGATCGCCTGCTCGAAGGCGCGCACGGGAAGCCGCGCGCGCGCGCGGACCGCCGCCGGATCCACGGACAGCTCCGGGCGCGGTCCCGGCCGGCCCTCCTGCCACCGGCGCACCGCCGCCTGCAGGACCGGCGCCACTTCGAACTCCTTCGGCTCCTCCAGGTCGACACCACCGCGCGGCGCCAACATGTTGCTGATGATCTCCTTGCACCGCTTCACCTGCCGGCGGACCTCTTCCGCCTCGCTGTGCCGGTCTCCTTCGAGCTGCGCCGCCAACTCGCCGGCGAGGATCTGGATCGTGCCGAGCGGCGTGTTCAGCTCGTGCGCGGTGCCGGCGGCCAGCGTCCCCAGCGCCGCCAGTCGTTCGGCGGCCTCCGCATCCGAGCGCGCCCGGTCGAGCTCCTCTCCGCGCCTGCGCAGCGATTCGCTCATCCGCAGAGAGAACGTGGAGATGAACGCCGCGGCAACTACGAAGGCGATCCAGCGGCCGCGCAGGTGCAGGAGCGGCGCTTCGGCCTCGAGGGCGATCTCGTGAGAGGGAATGATCTGCAAGGCGCTGAAGGCGATCACGCTGGCGAGGGCGAGGCCGATGCTCCAGCGCGCCGGCAGGATCACGGCGGCGATGGTGATGTGGACCAGATAGAGCACGGAAAAAGGATTTTCCCTGCCGCCCGAAAGGGCCAGAAGCGCGGTCAGCGCGGCGATGTCGGCGAGCAGGTTCAAGGCGCAGGCGCGGTCGGTCGGTCTGCCGCCGCGATCGAGCCAGATCTGCACGCCCAGATTGGCGAGGGCCAGCGCGCCGCAGACCGCCAGGAGGGCCGCGATCGGCAGCGCCATGCTCACCAGCCGGCGCGCGATCAGGATCGCCATCACCTGGCCCGCCACCGCTCCCCAGCGCAAGCGCACGATCCAGCGCAGGTTGATCCGCGCGGCGGATTCGACGCTGGTCAGGGGGGCCATCTGCCGGACCGCCATGTCGCACATGCTACGTTGCTGCGCCGGTGGATGCACTGCAGAGCGCCCTCGGCGTGACGCGCGTCGCGCGCGTGACGGGCCTCGACCGCTCCGGCGTCGAGGTCGCGTGCGCGGTGCGTCCGCTCGGCCACGTCCTGCAGGTTTGCAACGGCAAGGGTGAGACGTGGGAAGAGGCGCGGGCTTCCGCGCTGTCCGAAGCGGCGGAGCTTTGGGCGGCGGAACGTCCGCGCGACCTGATCTACGCAGCCGCGCGCGATCTGCCGGACGCATGGGAGCCGGAGGACTTCGTCGCGCCGCGGCTCTGGTCCGCCGCGACGCGCATCGCCTGGCGATCCGCGCGCGATCTCTTCACCGGACGCCGGGTCCTCGTCCCGGCGCAGGCCGTCTATTGTCCGCCGCGCGGGGCTCCGCCGCTGGGCCCGGCGGCGATCCGCTGGAGCACGAACGGCATGGGCGCCCATCCGGTGCGGTCTGCGGCGCTGCGCCACGCGCTGCTGGAGTCGATCGAGCGCGACCAGCTCGCGCGCGCGCTGCCGCGCGGCTGGACGGCGCAGGCCGTCGCGCGCCGGAAGCTCGACGTCCGAGGCATGCCGCTCTGGCAGCGGCTTCGCGATGCGAAGCTCGAGGCGCACGTCTTCGATCTCTCGAGCGTCCTTCCGGTGGCGGGCGCCATCCTCGTCGATCTCGACGAAGGGCCCCTCCCGGTGACGGCAGGGTACGCCTGCGCTCTGCGGCCGCTGGATGCCGTGCGCGGCGCGATGCTGGAGGCTGCGCAGTCGCGCCTCACCGATGTGCATGGCGCTCGCGAAGACGTCACGCCAGCGGATCGCCCTTCGATGCGGGCGCTGCGCCGGGCGTGTGAGCGTGCCCGGCCGCGGCGCTCGCTCCGTTCGATGCCGTCGGCGCGCGACGCACGCGAGGGTCTGCGCGGCCGGCGCGTCGCGGTGGTCGAGCTCGCGCGGGAGCCGCTTCACGTGATCAAGGTGTTTGCGCCCGGTCTGCAGCTGTCGGGGCTGCTGTGATCGTCGCCTTCCTCGGGCCCTCGCTTCCCGCGCGCGAAGCGAAAGGATTTCATCTGCTCCCGCCGGCGCGGCAGGGCGACGTCTGGCGCGCGCTCGGCCTCCGCCCGCGCGCGATCGCGCTGATCGACGGCGTGTTCGAAGCCCAGCCCAGCGTCTGGCACCGCGAGATTCTCGACGCGCTCGATGCCGGCGTTCCCGTGGTGGGCGGCGCGAGCATGGGGGCGCTGCGGGCCGCGGAGCTCCGCACCCTGGGTATGACGGGGGTGGGGCGGATCTTCCGCTGGTACCGCGACGGGACCGTGATCGACGACGCGGAGGTCGCGCTACTGCATGCGGACGCGGAGCACGGGTACCGCGCGCTGACCGTTCCACTCGTCAACGTCCGCTGGTCCGCACAGCGCTGCCTTCCGCCACGCGCGGCGAAACGGATGATCGAGGCGTCGTCGCGCCTTTTCTACCAGGAGCGGACGGAAGGCGCGGTGCTCGATCTGGTGCCGGCCCGTTTTCGCGGCCGGTTCAGGCTGATCGACCTCAAGGCGGAGGACGCGCGCCAGGTTCTTCGAGCTACCCGCGCCGCGCGCCCTCGTCCCGTCCGGCCCCGCGAGCCAGCGCCGTCCTCGCTGGTACGCCGGCGCAGGTTGCTGGCAACGGCGCAGGCAGATGGCGCAGGCGAGATGGCCCGCGCCGGACTCCGACGCGCCCTCCTCGCTGGCTGGGCGCGCGAGCTCGGACTGCGCCCGGCGGCGCGCGAGCTCGAGAGGGCGCGAGCGCAGCTCGCCGGGAACGCTGCGCCGGACGACCTGGAGCGCCTCGCCGAGGAGATCGCGCTCGAGGAGCTGGTCCTCGCCCACGCGCCGCGGATGCTGAACGACGGTCCGTCGCCGGAAGAGGCGCTCGCCGCCGAGCTGCGCACGCGCGTCGGGCATCGAGGACCGCGCTCGTAACTCTTGCGGCGGCGCCGGGCGCGGCTTAAAGAGCCGCATGACCGCCGCCGCCCTGCTTTCCGGATCGCCGGATGCTTTCCTGCGTGGGTCCAGCGACGACCTGCAGCGCGCCCGCGCCGCGGTCTCCCGTCTGAAGGCCCTCGACCCTTCGCTGCAGACCTTGCGCGCCTGGGACGAGGCGACCGGCGCGATCTCCGACGCGAGCGCACGCGCCTCGCTGCTCCGCTCGGTGCATCCCGATCCTGCCATGCGCGATGCCGGCGAACGCTGCGAGCAGGAAGCGGAGGCGCTCGCCACCGCCCTGGCGCTCGACCCGGAGGTGTACGGGCCGCTCTCCCGCATCGACGCCTCGGGGGAGGACGAGACGACGCGCTGGTACCTGTTCCGCGTGCTTCGCGATTTCCGCCGGGCGGGCGTCGACAAGGACGAGCCCACGCGAGCGCGGGTGCGTGCTCTGAACGAGGAGTTGGTCCGCATCGGCCAGGAATTCCAGCGCAACATCCGCGACGACGTGCGGAGCATCCAGGTCGGTCCTGACGGGCTCGAGGGTCTTCCGCCGGACTACGTGCGCGCCCATGCGTCGGGCACCATCACGACCGATTCTCCCGATTACATCCCGTTCATGACGTATTCGCGCAGCAGCTCCGCGCGCGAGCAACTCTGGAAGGTCTACCGCCAACGCGCGCATCCGCGAAACCTGGAGGTGCTCGACCGGATGCTCGCCCGCCGCCACGAGATGGCGAGGCTGCTCCGCTACGAGAGCTGGGCGGCGTACGTGACGGAGGACAAGATGATCGGCAGCGCCGCGGCGGCGAACGACTTCATCGAGCGGATCGCCTCGGCGGCGGAGGCCAGGGCCCGGAAGGATTACGAAACGCTCCTGGCGCGGAAGCGGCGCGACGATCCGGCCGCCGAAGGCATCGACGCCTGGGATTCCGAAGCGCTCAAGGAGCGCGTGCGCGCCGAGCAGCTCGGGTTCGACTCGCAGTCCGTGCGTCCCTTTTTCGAGGTCCGCCGCGTGATGGACGGCGTCCTCGACGCCACCGCACGCATGTTCGGCGTCGAGTACCGGCGCTTGCCGGATGCTGCCGTCTGGCACGACGACGTCACCGCCTGGGAAGTGGTGGAGCGCGGGACCGCGATCGGTCGCTTTTTCCTCGACCTGTTCCCGCGCGAGGGGAAGTACAAGCACGCGGCGCAGTTCACGCTGGCCTCGGGCGTGCGCGATGGGACGCTTCCCGAGGCTGCGCTGGTCTGCAATTTCCCCCGCCCCTCGCGCGAGGCCGCGCTGCTCGACCATGGCGAAGTGGTGACGTTCTTCCACGAGTTCGGACACCTGTTGCACCATCTGCTCGGCGGCCACACCCGCTGGAGGGGGATCTCCGGCGTGCGGACCGAATGGGACTTCGTGGAGGCGCCTTCGCAGATGCTGGAGGAATGGTGCTGGGACGCCTCGGTCCTGCGGCGTTTCGCGCGCCACGTCGAGACCGGCGAGTCGATCCCGGCGGCGCTGGTCGATCGCATGCGCGGGGCCGACGAGTTTGGCAAGGGGCTGCGCGTCCGGCAGCAGATGTTCTACGCTGCCACTTCGCTCCGTCTTCACGACCGCGATCCCAAGGGGCTGGATACGACGGCGCTCTCCGCGGAGCAGCAGGAGCGCTATACGCCGTTCCGCCACGTTCCCGGAACGTACTTCCACGAGAGCTTCGGCCATCTCGAGGGCTACTCGGCGATCTACTACACGTACATGTGGTCGCTGGTGATTGCGAAGGACCTGTTCGGCGTCTTTCGCCGGGAGGGCCTGCTCAACCCCGCGGCGGCGGCGCGCTACCGGCGCGCCGTCCTCGAGCCCGGCGGCGGTCGCCCGGCGGCGCGGCTGGTCGAGGACTTCCTCGGGCGCGAGACTTCCTTCGACGCGTTCGCCGAGTGGCTCAACGCGGCGTGAACCGGCGCGCGCCGGGCGGCGGATCCGGCTCCCACTGCTCCGCGAGAAAGCGGACGGCGCCGCGGTCGTCGCCCGGGGGCGCCGCCCACTGCGCGGTGACGACCAGCGCCGCGATGGCGAGGGCCACTCCACTGCGGCCGACCAGGAGCGCGGTGGCGACAGCGATGGCAGCGAAGTAGGGCAGCGCGCTCCAGAGTCCGGGCACGCCCAGAAGCTGCAGTGGATTGCGCGGCACGTAACCGTGCGCGAGCAGGGGCCCGACGACCTCGCGCAACGGATTGACGACCTCCAGCGGAAAACCCTGACAGACGGCGGACGCGAGGCCGGTCGCCACCACGCCGGATGCGCCGAGCCCGCGCAAGACGGGGAGAAGCCGCGGCGACTCGCGAACGGCGAGGGCGAGGGCCATCGCCGCGAACGGCGCCAATGGGGTGATGTAGCGCGGGCCGACGGTCCACCCGCTCCGCCAGAGCGCGTGCGTCACCTGGAACAGAAGATAGTAGGCGATCACGGCCACCGGAACGAGATCGAACCGCCGCAGCCAGCGCGGGGCGAGCAGGGCGAGCGCCGTCCACGGCGCCCAGAAGAACAAGCCCAGCCGGGCCGAGAACAGCGAGCCATACAGGCGTTCCCACGACGGGGCGGAGATCCCCATCAACCCCGGCGCGATGTCGCGGACGAAGGCGGCGTTCTCCAGGTGCGCATAGGGAGTCGACCAAGGCGCGCCAAATGCGCTCCAGTGGAACTGAGCGAGCACCGCGACCCATGGAAACGCTCCCAGCGCGATCCAGAGCGCACCGCGCCGGTGCCGCAAGAGCGCGGCGGAGGCGAGGATGACGGCCGCCGGCGCGGACGGATACTCGAGCGCAACGGCCAGCGCACAGAAGAATCCCAGCCAGAAGGGGCGGAAGGCGCGCCAGAACGCCGAGAGGAACGCGGCTCCAAGGGCGAGGGCCGCCATCTGGTGTCCGGCGAACATCTGCCCGTACGTCAGGGAAAGCGATCCGAGGGAGCCCGCGAGCGTGCTCAGCAGCGCGGCCGGTTCCGGGACGCCGGAGTCGAGCATCCACCGGCGCAGGAGGATCCAGAAGGCGATCGACGGCACGATCACGCAGATCCAGCGGAGGGCGAAGACCGCCGCCGTCTTCGTCAACGGTCCGAAGAGCCGCAGAACCGCCAGCACCGGCGCGCCGATCAACGAGGCCCCGGGCGCTTTCGCGGCGAAGAGGCGGCCCGTACAACGCGGGGGCCGCTCGTCGGGCCGATCGCAGGAAAGCGCCTTGTCGTTGACGTATCCCCACTCGGCTTCCAGTCCGACGTCGACGAAGTAGCCCGGGGCCAGCTCCCGTCGGCCGATGGCCCAGGTGTGCTGCTCGCTCAGCGCGCGCGCCGCGTAGACGCGGACGAGCTCGTTGGGATTGTTGACGCGCTCGAAGAAGACGAACAGCCATCCGTACGCCAGGACCAACAGGACGAGCAGGCGTCCTTCACCGCGGCGCAAGCGCACGCGCCCATGCTACTCCACGCCCGACGGACAGGCAGGCGGTCTTCTCTCGTCTCCCCGGTTGCGCGTGCGCAAGGTTCCAGCGGAGGGTTTGAAATGCAACGCTTCGTTCTTTGGACATTCGTGCTCGGCGCGGCGTGCGCCGGCTCTCCGGCCTTGGACAACGGGAGCGCTCCTCAAGCTGCGACGGAGGCGAGAATTTCCCTCACGATCGCTGGACCGGGTGCGGTCTTCGTTCCCGCGCTTCATTCCAGCTGCCATGGGAACTGCTCGTTCACGGCAGCACCCGGAACCTCCGTCCACCTCGAGGTGTCGGGGGATTTGCAGGCGGGCTTCGCCGGCTGGTCTGGCGCCTGCGTCGGCAACGGTGGATGCGACGTCGTCGCCGGCGACGACGTGGCGATCGGAGCGACGTTCTACCCGTAGCCCGGGCAGACAACCAGGCAGGCGCCCTTCTCTCGCCCCTGCCGTAGTCCGTGCGCAAGCTCCCTCGCGGGGGGAGCCGTATGCACAGGTATTTGTTAGCCATCGCCGCCGGTGCGATGGCGTGTGGGCGCTACCCCGCGGGGCAGGCGACGGTCACGATCGCTGTCAGCGGGCCTGGAGCGGTGCGGACATCGAATCTGAACGGCGATTGCCGGGCGACGTGCTGGTTTTCCGTCGACCGCGAAGTGCCCGTGCACCTCGAGCCTATTCCCGGCAGCCAGGCTGTCTTCGCAGGATGGACGGGAGGCTGCCACGGAACGGGAACCTGCGACCTCAAGCCGGCCCTCGACGTCTCCGTCGCCGCCACCTTCATGCCTGCCACGCCGCGCCGGCTGCAAGTCTCGCTGAACGGAGCGGGCGAGGTCCGCAGCGATCCGCCCGGCATCGATTGCCCGCAGAGCTGCGCGGCGAACTTTCCCGAGGGGACCTCCGTGACCCTCTATCCGTCCGCCGCCGCCGGCTGGGGCTTTACCGGCTTCGGCGGCGCCTGCGCCGGCCCCGCTTGCACCATCACGCTCGCCGCGGACGCGGCCGCGGTTGCGACCTTCATCCTCAATCCTGTCGAGCTCGCGCTGCAGGTGACCGGCGGAGGTTCGGTCGTCTCGACCCCTGCTGCCATCGACTGCCCCGGCGTGTGCTCCGCCATCTTCGCGCCCGGGACCGCGGTCACCTTGACCGCCTCGGCAACAGTGGGTTCGACGTTCGCGGGTTTCTCCGGTGGGTGCACGGGTCCGTCATGCTCGCTGCGCCTGACCGCCCCGGCGTCGGTCTCGGCAGCGTTCGCGCTGATTCCCACGTTCAAGGTCACGGTCGTGACCGCAGGCAACGGAGTGGGCCGCGTCACCTCGAGCCCGGCCGGCATCGATTGCCCGGGCACCTGCGGGACGATCTTCCCGGTGGACACGGCCGTCACCCTGTCCGCAGCGGCCGACGCGCTCTCGAAGTTCGCGGGATTCGACGGCACCTGTTCCGGGGCGGCGTGCACTCTCAGGGTCGCCGCGGACGCCGCCGTGGTCGCGAAGTTCGACCCACGCCGTTACGCCGCGCGGGACCTGAGCGTTCCGGGCGGCGGGTGGTGGACCGCGCCGACCGGAATCAGCCGCACGGGCACCCTGGTCGCGGGCACCTGGGGCGGCAGCGCGCAGCAGATGTTCGTCTGGGACGGCGCGATCCACGACTCGGGTATTTTCACGCCGTGGGTCGGCGGCGTGAACGAATATGGCGTCGTGGTCGGTTCGATCAACGCTGAAAGCGGCTGGCACGCGTTCCGCTGGAAAGCAGGCCTCGTCACCGACCTGGGAACTCTCGGCGGCCCGAGCAGCAATGCCCTCGGCGTCAACGGCGACGGAATCGTCGCCGGATGGTCGATGCGCGCAGACGGCGTGCAGCGCGCGGTCGCCTGGACTGCACAGGGGATCGTCGACCTGGGCTCGCTGGTGGACGGCGGCTGCTCCTACGCGAACGGCATCAACTCAGCCGGAGTCATCGTCGGCTCCACCTGTACCGCCGCTGCTGGCGTGCGCGCTGCCCGCTTCCGCGGCCCGGGCCTCATCGACGATCTCGGGTCGTTCGGAGGCACCACGATCGCTCTGGCAATCAATGACTCGGGGTTGATCGTCGGATATTCGTATCTGCCGAACGGCACCTTTCACGGGTTCGTCTACAGCGACGGCAAGATGATCGATGCCGGCACGCTGCCCGGAATGCCGTACACCCAGCTTGCGGCGGTGAACGGGGACGGCCTCGCCGTCGGCCACGCCACGGACGGCATGGTCATCTCCCATGCTGTCCTCTACGGCGGCGGCCGCATGGTGGACCTGAACTCCGTGGTCGACGAGACGCCGTACACGCTCGGTTCGGCGAGCGGGATCGACGAGGCGGGAAACATCGTCGTCACGACCACGAACGGGCCGATGCGCGCGCTGCTGCTCTGCCCGCAGTAACCTAAAGCCCGATCTCGCCCGCGATCGGCTTCAGCGCCTCGATCAGGAACGCGACATGCTCGACCAGCGGCCGCCCCAGTGCCTCGGCGCCGCCGTAGACGTAGCTCCGGTCGACGCTGCGCGCGAACGCCTTGTCTTTCAGCTTCTTCAACACGGACTCCGGAGGAAGATCCGCGATCCTTTTCGTCGGCCGCACCTTCGCGCAGGCGCCGATGAAGCCGACTGCTTCGTCGCACGCGTAGATGGCCTTCTTCAGGGGCGTGTCCCGCGGAATCTTCATGTAGTCCGCGTGCGAAGCGACGGCTTCGACGATCTCCTCCGGCCAGCCCCGTTCGCGCATCACGCGAGTCCCGACGTGCAAATGCGTCTCTTCGGTCGGGTTCTGCTCGTAATCGAAATCGTGCAGGAGGCCGACCATGCCCCACTTCTCGATCTCCGCCGGATCCGTGACGCCGAACCAGCGCGCGTAGGCGCGCATGGCCTCCTCCACCCCGAGGGCGTGCTTGCGCAGGGCGTCCGACTGCGTGAACTCGTGCAGCAGCGCCAGCGCTTCGGCACGAGTCTTCATCCCTTCGTCGCCTCCGCGATCTGGAGGCGCGCGGCGCGCGCGGCTGGCAGCAGCCCACCCAGCAGGCCCATCAGCACGGCGAAGACAGTGGCCTGCACGGCAATCCCCGGCGAGAAGTGGAAGCGGAACTTGATCTCGGTGAACGACGACCAGTTCGTGGTGGTGAAGCTGGCGGCGGCAAGGAAGGATGCGAACACGCAGCCTGCCACCGCTCCCAGCAGCGAGAGGATCAGGCTCTCCACCAGGAAGCTGCCCAGCACCGATCGCCGCCGGAAGCCCAGCGCCCGCAGCGTTCCCACCTCCCGCACGCGCGAGGCCACCTGTGCGTACATCGTGATCATCGCCCCCAGCGTCGCGCCGAAGGAGAAGAAGATGGAGATGGCCGTGCCGAGCACGCGGATGAAGCCCGCCAGCTGGCCCGAGGCCTCCTCGTAGAAACGATCCTCGCGCTTCGCTTCCAGGTTCCAGCGCGGATCGGCATCCACCGTCGCGTGCAGGCTCTCGAACTCGCTGGGGCTCTTCAGGCGGACGGTCATGGTCGAGTAGCCGGTCCGGCGCGCGGCGTCCGCGATCTGGTCGGCGTCCGCCCAGATCTCGCTGTCGAAAGCGGCGCCGCCGGCATCGAAGATCCCCACCACCTGCCACTGCCGGCGCGCGATGGTGATGCTCTGCCCGATCTCCGCCCCCAGATATCGCCCGCGGGCCGCTCGCCCGATCATGATCTCGCTCGTGGCCCACTGGGGCGGCCGCCCCTCGACGAGCTTGATGCTCCTGGAGCGAAGCAGATCCCAGCCAGCCTTCGTCACGCCGCGAATCCCTACGTTGGCGGTGCCGCTCTTGTCGACGCGCTGGAGCTGGAAGATGACGAACAACTCCGGCGAAGCGACCTGCTTGCCGCCTTCGACAGCGACGGCTGGGTCGGCGGCGAACGTCTTCGCCGCCTCGCGGGGCAAGAAGCTGGTCAACTCGGAAGTGGACCCCTTGCGCAGCAGGATGGCGTTCTCGCGTACGCCGGTGGACTTGAGGGTTTCCTCTACCCCGTGGGCGAGCATCAGCACCGCGGCGAACACGAATACGACCAGTCCCAGCCCGATGGCGGTGGCGAAGGCGGAGAAGCGCCGCCGCAGGATGGAGCGGATGTTGTACGAGAGCGGGATCATTCCTGTCTCCGCAGCGCGTCGACGATGGCCAGCCTCGCCGCCTGCACGGCGGGAAACGAGCTTGCCGCCACGCCGATGGCCGCCGCCACCAGCACGGTTGCGATGCCCGTGGAGAGCTTGAAGCCCACGTTGCTCAGGAAGCCGAATTGCGCCATTGCGCGTCCGAAACCGCCGAGGATCGGCCGGGCTAGGATCACGCCGATCAGCCCGCCCACCGCCCCGAGCAGCGCGCCCTCGCCCATCGCGAGGTTGCGCACGTGCCTGGGGAGAAAGCCGATGGCCCGCATCACGCCCACCTCGGGCGTGCGCTCGCGCAGGCCCATCGCCAGCGTATTGCCCAGGATCAGCGCCATGATGATCAGGATGACGCCGCTCGCGGTCTCCAAGGCGGAGAGGATGGCGCCGGAGCCGACGACGAAGGAGAGCCGGAAGGCTTTCTCCGTCTCCGTGTGCGTCTCGTTGTCGCTGTTGGCGAAAAGCGCATCGATGTCGCGGATCACGCGCGGCGATTCGGCGGCGTTGGCGACGGTGGCCGTGAACAGCCCCACCGTGTCCTTCCGGTTCGGCGGAAGCCTCTCGTTCAGGCGTGCCCAGTGGAAGTACATGACGTTGGCGACGCTCTGGTCGTCGGTGCCCTCGATGATCGCCGCCACGCGGAACTTCCAGTCGCCGGGATAGATCTCGCTGAACAGCGGGATGGTGTCGCCGATCTTCCAGCCGTACTTTTCCGCCAGCCCCTTGCCCACGACGCAGGAGTTGCGGTCGGAGAGGAAGTCCTGCTTCGAGCCCTGCAGGAAGCGAAGGCTGAAAACCTCCAGGGCGCTGGGGCCGTCGATGGCGAACTGGGCGAAGAAGTTCTTCCGGTCCTTGTAGATGCCGCCGAACCAGTTGCTCCAGGTCACCTTGGTGACGCCGGGCACCTGTGCGATGCGCGCCGCGTAGCTGAGCGGCAAGGGATTGATCAGCGAGACGGCGTTGCGGGTGACGACCCGGTCGGCGCTGGACGCTTCCGCGCTCGCATACCAGGCGGTGAGGATCGTGCGCAGGAAGAGGAACGCCACCGCCGAGAGCACCACGCCGAGGATGGTGAGGAACGAGCGCGTCTTGTTGCGCAGGAAGGCGTTGCGCAGCGTCAGCCCGGGGAGCGTCATGTGAGAAGCCCCTTGTCGAGCCGGCGGTGCACCTTGGCCGCCTCCGCAGCGTGCGGATCGTGCGTCACCATCACCACGGTCTTCCCCAGCGTCTCATTGAGCGTCCGCAGAAGCCCCAGGATTTCCTCCGCGCTGCGGCGGTCGAGATCGCCGGTGGGCTCGTCCGCGACGATGATCTTCGGGTCGGCGACGATGGCGCGGGCGATCGCCACCCGCTGCTGCTGGCCGCCCGAGAGTTGCCGCGGCGTGTGATCGAGCCGGTCGAGAAGACCGACGAGCTTGAGGGCCACCTCGACGCGCCGCCGCCGCTCCGCCCGCCCCAGGGACGTGAGCAGCAGCGGCAGCTCCACGTTCTCCGCCGCGGTGAGCACCGGCATCAGGTTGTAGAACTGGAAGATGAACCCGATGCTGCGCGCCCGCCATTGCGCCCGCGCCGACTCGGAGAGGTTGGCGATCTCGACGCCGGCGACGCGGATGGTCCCGCTGGTGGGTGAGTCGATGCCGGCGATGAGGTTCAAGAGCGTCGTCTTGCCCGAGCCCGATGGGCCCATCAGCGCCTCGAACGCTCGGTCGGGCACGTCGAGGTTGATCCCGTCGAGGACGACCAGCTCCTGGCGATCGCGACGATACACCTTGCGCAGGTTGCGAACCTCCACGATCGGTTTTGCGAGCTGCGTTGCGGGAACGGTCTCGGCCATCACTGCTTCTCCTTCACGCGCATGCCGTCCTTCAGGTCCGCGGGTGGGGATCGCACCACGCGGGTTCCGGGCGGCGGGCCCTCGCGAAGCGAGAGCAGATTTCCCAGCGGCGGTCCGGTGACCACCGGAACGCTCTTCACGGTCTCGTTCTGCTGCACCACGAACACGGCTTTCGTCTCGCCGCGATCCACCACCGCGTCCGGCGCGATCGCCGGGGTGGGCGAGGCCTTCTGCGCCGCCTCGTCGAGCTGCCGGTTGAGGAACGTCACTTTCGCTCCCATGTCGGGAAGGACGTCCTTGGCTTCGTCGACGAAGGCGACCTTGACAGTGACGGTCGCTTTCGCCCGATCGACGCGCGGCCGCACCTCGCCGACCTTGCCGCGGTACCGGCGATCGGGAAATGCATCGAGCACGATCTCGGCGGGCGTTCCGATGGCCAGCTTCGCCACCTGCGACTCGGAGACATCCGCCTCCACCTGGAGGCTGTCGAAATCCGCCAGCGAGGCGATGCCGCCGTTTCCCGCGTTGCCCGCGCTCGTGAAGCCGAAGACGATTTCGCCCACGTCGGTGAGCTTTTGTGTGATCCGGCCGGAGAACGGCGCGCGGACATAACAGTTGTCGAGGTTCACCCGCGCCACTTCCACGCGCGCCTTCGCCGCCGCGACGTCCGCTTCGCCCGCAGCCAGCGCCGCTTTCGCGCTGCCCAGCCGTGCCGTCGCCGTGTCGAGAGCGGCGGGCGTTGAGACGCCCTTGCGCTGCAGGATCTGCTCGCGCTCGTACTGCCGCTGCGCGTCCTGCAGGTCGACCTCGGTGCGCTTCTCGCGCGCCTGCGCCGACTTGAAGTCCGCGTGCGCCTGGGCGAGCTGGGCGCGGTAGTCGGCGTCCTCCAGCACCGCGATCACCTGTCCCGCCTTCACCACCGTGCCGTCCTCGACGAAGATCTTCGCCACCCGCCCGCCGATGCGCGGCGAGATGTTCGCCTTGCGCTGCGGAACCACGTAGCCGGTCGCGACCAGGAGCTGCGCGCCCTGCGCGGGACTGATCAACGCGATGGTCGCCGTGTCCACCTCGGGGGCGAACACGCGCCCGCTGAGCAGCTTCCAGCCGGCGAAGGCCAACGCCGCCAGCACCGCGATCCCCGCAGCGGCGGGCACCCAGCGGGGCAGCGCGCGCTTCTCCGGAGCGCGATCGATGCTGAGACTCTTCAGCTCGTCCGCGAGCGACGGCGGAGGGATCGCCATGATGGCGCGCTCTCTATCACAAGGGGGAAAGCCGGCGGGAGCGGACCGCCTTCCGTCGCCTTGACCGGCGCGCGGCCGTTCTGGTAGCGCCCCGCGGCAGGAGGCTGCCCTGCCCTCAGAAGCCCAGACGTCGCTCGCCCCGCGCAACGGCAAGCCCGCGCGCGAAGGCACGTTCGTCTTCCTCTCCGATCTCCTCGGACGGCCGGCGCTGCTCGAGAGCGGCGAGCGGGTGGGGACCGTCGTCGACTTCCTCGCCGACGCCGGCGATCCCGCCTACCCGCGTATCACCGCGCTCCGCGTCCGCAGCGGCCACGCCGAGGTCCGCCGCCTCGATTGGGACGACGTGGCCGCTTGCGACGAAACCGGTACGCGCTTGCGCAGGGGCGTCGAAGCGCTCCAGCCCCTCCGGCTCTTCACCAACGAGATCGCGTTGGCGCAGGACGTCCTCGACAGGCAGATCGTCGATACCGACGATGCCAAGGTCGAGCGGGTCAACGATCTGCACCTGCTGCGCGCGAGAGGGGAGCTGCGCGTGGCTCACGTGGACGTCGGCTTCCGCGGGCTCGTGCGGCGGATGGGCTGGCAACCCGCGGTGGACGCCTTGATCCGGCGGGTGCGCCCACGGAGCCGCTATCTCGTCGCCGACAAGTTCCTTCCCTGGAAGCACGTGCAGGCGTTTTCCTCCGGCTCCCCGCGCGTGCGCCTTGCCCTGGCGCGGGGCGCGCTCGGGCAGGTGCACCCGAGCGATCTCGCGGAGATCCTGGAGGACCTCGACCGCCGCGAGCGCGCAGTGCTCTTCCGCGATCTTCCCGTGGAGTTCGCCGCCGATGCTCTCGAGGAATCCGAGCCGGGTCTCCAGCGCGAGCTGCTCCGCATGCTGGAGCCGGAGAAGGCCGCCGACATCGTCGAGGAGATGCAGCCCGACGCGGCAGCGGACCTCCTCGCCGAGCTGCCCAGGGAGGAGTCGGAAGAGATCCTCGCCAAGATGGAGGCGCCGGAGGCGCGCGAGGTCGAGCAGCTCCTCCATTACGACGAGAACAGCGCCGGCGGCATGATGAACACCGAGTACCTCCGCCTCTCCCCGGCCATGAACGCCGCAGCGGCGCTTGATTCGGTGCGCGAGCAGGCGAAGGAGATCGCGCAGGTCCACGACTGCTTCGTCGTGCAGCGCGACCAGAAGCTGGTCGGAGTCCTGTCGCTTCGCGACCTGCTGCTCGCGACGCCGGAGATTCCCGTCGACGAGATCATGCACGAGCACCCGGCGCCGCTTGCGCCCGAGGACCCGCCTGCGAAGGTGGCGGAGCTCGCCGCCAAGTACAACCTGTTTTCCCTGCCGGTGGAGCGCGACGGCAGGCTGTTGGGGATCGTCACGGTCGACGACGTCCTGGAGAAGGTCCTGCATGGCTGATCCGGCCACCCCGGCCGGAGGGGTCAGAGCAGTGCGCTCCCGATGGGCGCGGCTCCTCGCCGTCGTGGCGGTGATCGGCCCGGGAATCATCACGGCCAACGTCGACAACGACGCCGGCGGCATCGCCACCTATTCGCAGGCCGGCGCAGCCTTCGGCTACTCGCTGCTCTGGACGCTGATCCCGATCACGGTCGCGCTGATCGTCGTCCAGGAGATGTGCGCGCGAATGGGAGTGGTGACGGGAAAAGGTCTCTCCGACCTCATCCGCGAGCGATTCGGCGTCAAGGCGACCTTCTACGTGATGCTGGCGCTGGTGATCGCGAATCTCGGCAACACCATGGCCGAGTTCGCGGGCGTCGCCGAGGCGCTGGAGATCTTCGGCGTCTCGCGCTACCTGTCCGTGCCGCTCGTGGCGTTCACCGTCTGGCTGCTGGTCCTCAAGGGCAGCGCGAGAGTGGTCGAGCGCATCTTCCTCGCCGCCTGCATCTTCTACGTGGCGTACGTGATCGCCGGCTTCCTCGCCCGGCCAGACTGGGGAAACGTCGCGCTCGGCACCTTCAAGCCGACCCTGACCGTCGACGGGCCGGCGCTGACGATGGTGGTCACGCTGGTCGGAACCACCATCGCCCCCTGGATGCAGTTCTATCTGCAGAGCGCGATCGTCGAGAAAGGGGTCCAGGTCGAGGACTACCCGCTCTCGCGGCTGGACGTGATCGTCGGGTGCATCGTCACCGACGTCGTCGCCTTCTTCATCGTCCTCGCCTGCGGCGCGACCATCTTCAAGGCCAGCGGCAGGATCGAGACGGCGGGGGACGCCGCCGTGGCGCTGAAGCCTCTGGCGGGAAGGTGGGCGAGCGCCCTCTTCGCCTTCGGCCTCTTCAACGCCTCGCTCTTCGCCGCCAGTGTGCTCCCACTCTCGACCAGCTACTACGTCTGCGAAGCGTTCGGCTGGGAGAGCGGCATCGATCGCCGCCGCGAGGACGCTCCGCAGTTCTATTTCCTCTACGAGACGATGATCGTGCTCGGCGCCGGGCTCGTCCTTCTTCCCGGCCTGCCGCTCTTGCGGATCATGCTCCTGTCGCAGACGGCCAATGGCGTCCTCTTGCCCTTCATCCTCATCTTCATGCTGCTGCTCGCCGGCGACGAGCGGCTGATGGGCAGGTACCGCAACGGCCGCGCGCTCACCGCATTTGCCTGGGCGACGGCCGCGGTGCTGATCGTGCTGACCGCGATGATGCTCTGGTTCACCCTGCGTCCGTGAGCCGCGGCGTCCCCGGCAGCGGGAACGCCTTGCGCGCCTCGAGCAGCTCGAGGAACGCCTTGGCGTCCAGCGCGCGCGAGAACCAGTAGCCCTGGGCGGAGTGCACCTCGAGCGCCTGGAGCTGCTTCAGCTGGCTGGCGTTCTCGACGCCTTCCGCGACGACGTCCATCTGAAGGGCCCGGGCGAGGCTCACGATCGTGCGCACGATCTCCGCCTCCTTCCCCGCCTGCTCGAGTCGCGCCACGAAGCTGCGGTCGATCTTGAGAGTGTCGAAGCGGAAGTTGTGCAGGTAGCTGAGCGAGGAATATCCGGTGCCGAAGTCGTCCAGCAAGAGGCCCACCGTGAGCGCCTTGAGCTGGTTGAGGAGCAGCGCCGCCGAACCGGCGTGCTCCATGATCGCGCTCTCCGTCACCTCCAGCTTGAGGCGGCGCGCTTCCAGGCCGCTGCCGAGCAGGGCACCGCGGACGTCCTCGAGGAGCTCGGCGCGGACGAGCTGGCGGGCCGAGAGATTCACGCTGACGAAGATCGCCGAATCCCGCGGGCGCGCCTCGTTCCACGCCTTCGCGTCGATGCAGGCCTGGAGCAACGCCCAGCGGCCGATGGGAACGATCAGCCCGGTCTCCTCGGCGGTGGGAATGAAGTCGCCCGGCGGGATGGTGCCGCGGGTCGGGTGCTCCCAGACGATCAGCGCCTCGCACCCGACGATCTGCCCGGAGCGGAGCGAGACCACGGGCTGGTAGCGCAGGCGCAGCTCCTCGCGCTCGATGGCGCGCCTCAGGTCGGTGTCGAGCTGCAGCTGGGCGCGCGCGAGCGCGTGCATCGCTGGATCGAACACGGCATGGCGCGCCCGCCCCAGGTCCTTCGCCCGATACATCGCGGTGTCCGCGTCGCGCAGCAGCTCTTCCGGATGGGCGTAGGCGCGCGAACCGACGGCGACGCCGATGGAAGCGGTGGCGAAGACCTCCGTCCCGTCCAGATCGTACGGCGCCGCGAGCACCTCCTGCACGCGGCCCGCGGTGTGCACGGGCTCCTCCGGATCGGTGAAGTCGCCGAGCAGCAGGGCGAACTCGTCGCCCCCGAGGCGCGCCACGGTGTCGCCGGGCCGGACGACCTCGCGCAACCGCTGCGCGATCTGGACCAGCAGCACGTCGCCCCGGGTGTGGCCGAGGCTCTCGTTGACGGTCTTGAAGCGATCGATGTCGAGGAACAGCACCGCGAACCGGTAGTCTTCGCGGCGACGCTGGAACGCGAGCGCCTGTCCGAGGCGGTCGATGAAGAGCGACCGGTTCGGTAGCCCTGTCAGCCCATCGTGGAGCGCGTCGTGGAGCAGCTTTTCTTCCGTCTGCTTGCGGGCAGTGATGTCCGTCTGCGATCCGGCCACGCGGTACGCCTTGCCGGCGGCATCCCGCACCGCCGCGCCGCGGACCAGCATCCAGCGCCAGCTCCCGTCCAGATGGCGGACGCGGTGCTCCACCTCCAGGTGCGGCGCCCGGCCTTCGAGGTGGAGCGAGAGGTCGCCGAGCAGGTGCTCGCGGTCGTCGGGATGGACGCGCTTGAACCAGTCGTCGGGATCGTCGCCGACCTCCGAGTCCCTGGCGCCTATCTGCTCCTTCCAGCGCCCGGAGAAGAAGATCCGGTTGCTGCGCAGGTTCCAGTCCCAGAGCCCGTCGTTGCTGCCCAGCGCGGCGAGCGCGTACCTCTCCTCGCTCTCCCGCATCGCCTCGGCCGCGCGGCGGCGGTCGGTGATGTCGCGGGCGATACCCTGGACCCCGACCGGCATCTGCCCGCGGTAGACGAGCCGGCTCTTCAGCTCCAGCGGGATGCGCCGGCCGTCCTTCGCCAGCACTTCCACTTCGAAGGTCTGCATCTCGCCGGAGAGGTCCTTCTCCATGACGGTGCGGTATTCGGGGACGACCAGGTCCCAGATCCTCAGCCGCAGCGTCTCCTCGCGCGTGTACCCGGTGACGCGCTCGCAGGCGCGGTTCACCCACGTGAACCGCCCCTCCAGATCGTGCGCGTAGATGATGTCGCTGGCGTTCTCGACCAGGTCCCGGTAGGTCGCCTCTTCCACCGCCCGATGGTATCTGCCGCGGTGCGCGCCGGAAAGCAAACGATGGTACACACCGCTGAACGTGAACAGCCGGTGGCGGTTGCAATGATCCAGGAGTGGCTCAGCTTCAGCCTGCTCTCGCTCTCCGCGATCTTCTTCGTCGTGGACCCGATGGGAGCCATCCCCATCTTCATTGCCATGACGCGGAACGATCCACCCGAGAAGCGGCGGGACATGGCGCGCCGCGCCGCCATCGCCGCCTTCTTCGTCCTCACCACTTTCGCAGTCGCGGGAACGCTGATTTTCAAGGTGTTCGGCGTCACGTTGGGCGCATTCAAGGTGGCCGGCGGCGTGCTCCTCCTGCTCACCTCGATCGAGATGTTGCGTGCCCAGCCGCAGCGCACGCGCGTCACCCCCGAGGAGGCGCAGGAGGGCCTCGAGAAGGAGGACGTGGCGATCTTCCCGCTCGCCATCCCGCTGCTCGCCGGTCCTGGCTCGATCGCCACGGTGACCGCGCTGATGGGCCGCGCCGGCCGCAAGCTCTTCGCCGTGCCGGTGATCGCTTCCATCGCGCTGACCTGTATCGCGAGCTACCTGATGCTGGTGGCCGCGGATCGCATCTCGCGGTTCCTCGGCGTGACCGGTTTGAACGTCATGAACCGTGTCATCGGCCTGATCATCGGGGCGCTGGCCGTACAGTTCATGTTCGACGGGGTGCGCGATACGTTCCCGGGGCTCGGCGATTGAGAGGGGCGCTGGCGGCGCTGTTGTGCTCGGCGTGCGCGCTGCCCGTGGTGAGCGCGGGCACCTTCCTGCCGGCGGGCGATCTGGAATCGGGTGACGTCCACGCCAGCATCTCGCTGGAGACCGGGCGCGTACTCGCGGGGCCGAGCGACATCCACGATCTGCCGGCGACTCCGGCGGAGGCGGAGCAGTACGAAGTCTCCACCTGGGTAGCCTCCGACGTCTCGCTGCGGTGGCAGGTCGCCCCGCGAATCACGCTCGAGGGCCAGATCAAGCTCACCAACCCTGTCGTTCCGTTCACGCCGACCCTCGCCGGCGGCGCCGTGGGCGTCCGCGTGCGGCTGCGGCAACGGCCGCCCGAGGGAGGGGTTTCGCTGGAGATCGGTGCGCGGGTTGTGGGCGTCGGCGCGGAGCAGCGCATCGAGCGCAGCGCGAGCGGGCGTTCGCAGATCGACGTCTGGAACTACCGCTCGCTGGGGATCGAGCTTCCTGCCGTGGCCAGCTACCGGGTCAATCCGCTCTTCGCGGTGACCGCGGCGCCCTTCTTGCGGGCATACTGGATTCGCGCCTGGCACGACGAGATCGTGGGACTGATCACGTCGCGGGCGGGGACGTTGCAGTGGTCGCCCGTTCTCTCGGCGGGGTTTGGCGCCGCCGCCGCCTTCGATCTCGGTCCCGTCCAGCTTTCCCCTGGCGCGGCAATCGAGCTGGCGACGAAACCGGGCCCCAACGCCGCCACCCATTTCCTCTTCGAGCCGGGCGTTTCGGTGGGGACGCGCTTTTGAACTGGGCAGCGGTCGCCGCCGAGTACGTCGTCTTCTGGCTGATCCTGCCGCTGCTGCTGCTGCATCCGCGGGTGCGGCAGGGCATCCGGGTTCGTTTCGGCTTCTACGACCCCGCGCCGTCGCTCCGCGAGGGCCCGCGCATCTGGCTGCACGGTGCATCCGCAGGAGACGTGCTCGGGCTCGTGCCCATCGTGAAGGAGCTCAAGGCGCTGCGGCCGGACGCCCGCATCATCGTCTCCGCGATCACGGATTCTGGGGCGTCGATGGCCCGTCAGCGGCTCGTCGCCCAGGGGCTCGCGGATCTGGCGACGTTCCTCCCTTACGATCTCCCCGGCGCCTGCCGCCGCGCGATTGCGGCGCTGCGCCCCGACGTGCTGGTGCTCGAGTACACCGAGCTATGGCCGCAGCTGATCGCCGCGGCGTCCGAAGCGCAGGTGAGGCTCGCGCTCACCAACGGCCGGCTGCGCCCGCGCAACGTCCCGCGCTACCGCATCCTCTTCCGGCTGGCGGGCAATCTCCTGGAGAGGTTCGACGTCCTGATGATGCGCGCCGAAGACGAGGCCGAGCGCGCGCTGCTGCTCGGTGCCCCGCGAGAACGGGTGCACGTCACGGGGAATACCAAGTTCGACGCGCTCGCCGTCAGCGTGCCCGAGCAGGAGGATGCGTCGCTGAGGCAGGCGCTCGCGCTGGGCCCGGAGCGGCTCTGGGTCTGCGGATCGACGCACGAAGGCGAGGAAAGCGGCCTCCTGCGCGTCTTCGCGGTCCTCCAGAAGGAGCATCCCGACCTGCGCCTGTTGATCGCGCCGCGGTACATCGAGCGGGCGCAGCGGGTGCTCGGCCTGGCGCGCTCCCTGGGACTGCGCGCGCGCCTGCGTTCGGAGCCCGGCGGGCCGGAGCCGGTGATCGTGCTCGACACCATTGGAGAGCTGGTTCGCGCCTACCAGCTCGCCACGGTGGTGTTCGTCGGTGGAAGCTTCGGCCGCCGCGGGGGCCAGAACATCCTCGAGCCGGCGGCTTGCGGGAAGCCGGTGCTGTTCGGACCGCGGATGGAGAATTTCCAGGACAGCGTGCAGGTGCTCGTCGGGCGCGGCGGCCTTCAGGTCAAGGACCCGGTCGCGCTGCTCCGCCTGATGCGCGATCTGCTGGCGCGGCCCGAGGAGATTCGCAAGCTCGGAGAGCTGGCGCGCGAGGCGGTCTCTTCCGTGCGCGGCGCCTCCGCCCGCGACGCCCGCCTGATCGCGGAGCTCTTGCCGTGAACTTCTGGTGGCGGTCCGATCCGCCTGCCTGGTCCGCGCCGTTGCAGGCGCTGTCGCCCCTCTATGCGGCCGGCGCCGCCGTCCATCGCGCGATCTCGCGCCCGGTCCAGGCCTGCGTTCCGGTGATCTCGGTCGGCAACCTCACGGTGGGAGGCGCGGGAAAGACGCCGGTGACGCTCTGTCTCGCGCAGCGGCTCGCCGCACGCGGCCGCAAGCCGGCAGTGCTCAGCCGCGGTTACGGCCGGCGTTCGCGCGAGCCGCTCGAAGTGACCGTGGATGCGGCAGTCGAGGCAGCCGGCGACGAGCCGCTGCTGCTGGCCCGCCGCGGGTGCAGGGTATTCGTCGGCCCGCGGCGAGCAGCTCTCGCGCAGCTTGCCGTCCAGCGCGGCGCCGACGTGCTGCTGCTCGACGACGGTCTGCAGCACCACGCCCTCGCCCGCGACCTCGACGTGATCGTCGCCGACGCTTCCAATCCGTTCGGCAATGGCCGAGTGCTGCCGGCGGGGCCGCTGCGGGAGCCCGTTTCCGCGCTTCGCCGCGTCCGGCACGGCCTCGTCTGGCTGACCCGCTGCGAGCTTCCGCGCGATCCACGCACCGCCGAGCTGCGCGCCTTTCCCGCCGTCGAGAGCACGTACGACGCCAATGCCGATTTGCGCGGCAAGCGCGTCTTCCTCTTCGCCGGGATTGCCCGACCGGAGCGCCTGCTGCAGACGGTGCGCGCGCTGGGCGGCGAGATCACCGGCGTGCGGTGGTTTCGCGACCATTACCCGTTCACTCCCGAAGATCTCGCAGCCCTCCGCCGGCTCGCCGGCGGAGCCCTGCCGGTGACGACCGAGAAGGATCTGGTCCGGATCGCGGATCCCGCCGGCATCGTCGCCGTGCGCGTCGACGTCCGCATCCTGCGCGGCGAAGATGTTCTCGACAGTGCTCTCGAGGAGGTGCTTTGAGGCAGGCGTTCTTGCGGCTTGGGGAGTGGCTCGGAGTGCTGGCGTGGGTCCTGCGCATCCGGCGCGCGGTCGCTCTCGACGGCCTCCGCCGCGCATTTCCCGCGCTCAGCGAAAGGAAGCGGGAGAAGATTGGCCGCGCCAGCTACGTTCAGCTCGGCCGGAGCCTCGCCGAGATCCTGCTGCCGGTGCGGGACGAGGAGCTCGCGCGCTCCGTCCGCTTCGACCCGTGGGAGTTGCTGCACCCGGGACCCGGGCCGGAAGGCGTGGTAGCAGCCGTCGCTCATTTCGGAAATTTCGAGCTGGAGGCACGGGCCGCGGCCCGTCGTGGCCTGAAGCTCACCATCATTGCGCGCACCCTGCGGGACGTGTTCGGCCGTTGGCTGGTGGCGGATCGCGCGCGCACCGGCGTCGGTCAGATCGCCGACAGCGGATCCACCGGGGCCGCGTTGGCGGTCCTGCGCCGCGGAGAGGTGCTCGGCGTCGCCATCGATCAGAACATGCGGGCAAGCCGGGGCATCTTCGTGGACTTCTTCGGTGACAAGGCCTGCACCACGCCCGCCGCGGCCATTCTGGCGTTGCGGACCGGCGCGCGCCTGGTTGCGGTGTTCCCCGTCCGCCAGCCGGACGGCACGTTCGTGGTGAAGGTGCGGGGCCCGTTCACCACGCGCCTCTCCGGCCACGCGGCGGTCGTCGACCTGACGGAGCAGCTGACGCGGACGGTGGAAGAGGAGATCCGCCTCCATCCGGACCATTGGTTCTGGGTCCACCGTCGGTGGAAGACGCGTCCCGAAGTGGCACCAGCGAGTGAAGTGTGAGAGGAAGCGCCGCATGAACGCGGACCTCGCGCAGCTTCTGGAAAGATTTCCCCGCGCGCGAATCGCAGCCATCGGCGATCTGGTCGCCGACGAGTTCGTCTACGGCGAGACCGACCGCATCAGTCGCGAAGCGCCGGTGCTGATCGTCCGCTACGAGTCTGCCGAGCTGAAGCCCGGCTGCGCGGCCAACGCGATCATGAACCTCTGCGCCCTGGGGGCGCGCGTGCAGGCCATCGGGCTGATCGGCGACGACGAGATCGGCCGGAGGCTTCGGGCGCTGCTGCGCGAGGGCGGCGCCGACGATTCCGCGGTCCTCGCCGTCGACGGCCCGACCTCCACCAAGACTCGCGTCCTCGCGGGCGGGAAGAACACCCGCCGCCAGCAGATGCTCCGCATCGACCGGGACGGCCCGCGCCCTCCCGGAGCGACGCTGTCGCAGAAGTTGATCAGGGCGCTCGCCCAGGCGGCGGCGAAGTGCGACGCGGTCCTCGTCTCGGACTACGGGCTCGGTCTCTTCACGCCGGCGGTGGTGGACGCCGTCCGTTCCGTCGCGGCGCAGGGCCGCACCGTGTGCGTCGACGCGCGCTCCGGAATCGCGCGGTACCGCGGCGTCGCCGTGGCGAAACCCAACGAGGTCGAGCTGGAGCAGGCCGTCGGGCGCGCCATCGGCGACGACCCCGGCGCGCTGGAGGAAGCCGGACGCGAGCTCTTGAAGACCCTCCGCGCCGAGGCGCTCCTGGTCACCCGCGGCCGCAACGGCATGGCCTTGCTGCGGCCCGGTTCTCCTACCGCTCTCGTCCCGGTGCACGGGTCCGCCGACGCCGTGGACGTGACGGGCGCGGGGGATACGGTCATTGCCGCGGCGACTGCCGCGGTCGCGGCGGGAGGAGATCCGGTGCAGGCGATGCGCATCGCAAACGTCGCCGGCGCCCTCAAGGTGCTGAAGCCGGGGACCGTCCCGGTCTCCGCCGCAGAGCTGCGCGCGGAGCTGAAGCGCGCCGAGGTCGCGCAGCCCACCGTCGTCGTAGCGCCGCGCGCGGCCTCCCGGGGGCGAAGGTGATCTGCACGCTGGCAGAGGCGCAGTCGTTTCGAGAGGACGCCCGCAAGCGCAGCGCCGTCGTCGCCGTGGCAAACGGCGCGTTCGATCTGCTGCACGTCGGCCACGTCCGCTACCTGGAAGCGGCGAAGCGCGCCACGAAGGGCGGATTCCTCATCGTCGGAGTGAACACCGACGATTCCGTCCGGGCGGCGAAAGGGAAGGGGCGGCCGGTCGTCCCGGAGCGCGAGCGCGCCGAGATCGTGGACGCGCTCCGCTGCGTCGATCGGGTGGTGCTCTTCGCAGAGCCCACCGCCGCGGAGCTGCTGATGGCGCTGCGGCCGGATCTGCACGTCAAGGGAACGGATTACACACCGCAGACCGTGCCGGAGCGGGAGCTGGTGGCGAGCTTCGGAGGTCGCACCCTGGTCGCCGGAGACCCCAAGGACCATTCCAGCACCGACCTGATCGCGCGTCTGAAGACGCTGCCCCGGACGTGACGCGGCTTTCCGCAACCATCATCGCGCAGGACGAAGAGCGGGACGTCCCCGGCTGCATCGAATCCTTGCAGGGCTTCTGCGACGAGATCCTGGTCGTCGACGGGGGCTCGCGCGATCATACCCGCGAGCTTGCCGCACGGCTCGGCGCCCGCGTCCTCGAGCGGCCCTTCGACGATTTCGCCCGCCAGCACGAGTTCGCGCGCACGGAGGCGCGCGGAGAATGGGTGCTCTCCATCGACGCGGACGAGCGGGCCTCACCGGAGTTGCGCACCGCGGCGTTCGGCGCGGCAGCAGCGTACGCGTTGCCGTTCAAGAACCATTTCCGCGGCGTGTGGCTCCGCCACGGCGGGTTCTGGCCCGACCGGCACGTCCGTCTCTTCCGCCGCGACGCTTGCCGGTACGATCCCCGGCGCACCGTGCACGAGAAGCTGATCGTCACCGGGCCGATCGCTCGACTCGACGCTCCGATCCTCCACTACACCTACGATTCGCTCGCCGACTGCCTCGCCAAGATGGAGCGCTACGGCGAGCAGGCGGCGCGGATGCTCCACGCGCAGGGAGCTCGGGCGGGTGCGTGGGACGTCGCCTTCCGCCCGCTCTGGCGGTTCGTGCGCGGATACCTGCTGCGGCTCGGCTTCCTCGACGGCGCCCCCGGCGCCGCGATGGCGTGGGCGCGGGCGTACGAGGCGTTCCGCCGTTACGCTCTGCTCTGGGAGCTGTCGCGTTTTTCGTGATATCTCGCGTCCATGCCGGTGGCGCCGGAGCTCAAGGAGATCCTCGCCTGCCCCAAGTGCAAGGGCGAGCTGGAGTTCCGCGAGGAGAAGAAGGAGATCGTCTGCAAGGCGTGCAAGCTGGTGTACCGCATCGAGGACGACATCCCCGTCATGCTCGTGGACGAGGCGAAGCCGCTGCAGACGTGACGCTCGCGGAGAAGCTCGCCGCCCGCCCGCCACCTCGCGTCCTGGTGGTCCAGACCGCATTCCTCGGCGACACGGTCTTCACGTCCGCGCTCTTCAACGCGCTGGCCAGGCGGTTTCCCGACGCCGCCATTGACGTCTGCGTCGCGCCTCGGGGAAGCGACGTGGCCCTGGCCTTTCCCGGAGTCAACCACGTTCACGTGTACGACAAGCGCGGCGCGGATTCCGGGATCGGCGGGCTGCGGCGGATTGCGCGCCGCCTCGCCACCCGGCAGTACCCCCTTGCCGTGCTTCCGCACCGGTCGATGCGCACGGCGCTGCTCGCCCGGCTCGCCGGGATCCCCGAGCGCATCGGGTTCGCCGGCAGCCCGGCTTCGCTGCTGTACACGGTCCGGATCGGCAGTACCGAGACGGCCTTCCTCCGGCGCGAGGCGGATCTCGCGCGCGCCCTGGGCGCGTCTCCGGGCCAGATGCGTCTCGCTGCGCGGACGGAGTGGCTGCGGTCGGCGCGCGCCGCTCTTGGCGAGGCCGCGGGAAAGCCGATTGCGGCGATCTGCCTGGGCTCCGAATGGGCGACGAAGATCTGGCCCGCCCGCCACGTCGCCGATCTGGCCCGCAGGCTCGCGGCAGCAGGCCTGCGACCAGTGCTCCTCGGCGGTCCCCGGGAGCGCGGTCTGGCGCGCGAGATCGCCACTGCCGCGCAGTGCGTCGACACCACCGGAAACTCCATCGGCGAAGCGCTCGCCATTCTCTCGCTTTCCGCGCTCGCCGTCGGCGGCGATACGGGACTGGTCCACGCCGCTCGCGCACTGGGAATCCCGACCGTCGCCGTCTTCGGACCCACCCCCTCGGGCGTCCATGCCTTCGGTGCGCGAGAGCGCGCGGTGTCGCTCGGCCTGTCCTGTTCGCCGTGCAGCGTTCACGGGTCGGCTCGTTGCCCCCTCGGACATCACCGTTGTCTGGACGATCTGCACGCTGCGCAGGTCGCGCTCGCCTGTCAGGAAGTGCTCGCCTGATGGACGCGCGCCTGGATCCGCCGCCGGGAGGCGGCGTGCGCCTGATCGCGCGGCTCGCCCATCGTATCCTTCCACTTCCGGAATCGGCGCCTGCCCCCGACGAGATCCGCAGCGTGCTGGTCGTGCGCACCGACGATCGCGTCGGAAACGTCCTCTTGACGTTGCCGCTCGTCCGCGCCCTGCAGCGCGCGCTCCCGCGTGCGCGGGTGGACTTCCTGATCGCGGCGCGAAAAACGTACGTGGTCGAAGGCTTGAGGGACCTCCACCTCGTACGGTTCGAAAGGCGCGCCGGGCCGTTCGCCTGGTTCCGGTTCCTGCGGGGACTGCGCGGACGGTACGACGTCGCGATCGACGCCGCACACTGGCACGCGTTCTCCCTCACCTCGGCGTTCCTCTCGCGTTGGGCGGCGAGCCGCTGGGTGGTGGGCTCCGATCGCGGTCCGGCTCGCCTCTTCTATGGAGGAATCGCGTCGTTGCCGCCGCCCGGAGCGACCGACGTGTCGGCAAAGCTGCTGCTGGGTTCGCCGCTGGGGCTCAGCCTGTTGCCGTCTCCGCTCGAGACTGCGCTCGGCCGCGGACCGTCGCCCGTTCCGGGCAGGTACGCCGCGCTCAATCCGGGCGCGCGCAAGCACGACCACCGATGGCGGGCCGGTGGATTCGCGGCCCTCGCGAAGGGGCTCGAGCAAGCGCATGGGATCCGATCGGTCGTCTTCTGGGGCCCCGGCGAAGGCCCGGTCGCGCAGCAGGTCGTCGCGGAAGCGAACGGATCGGCGGAGCTGGCGCCGCCGACCGACCTCGACCAGCTCGCCGCGGCGTTTCGCGCGGCCGCGCTGGTGGTGACGAACGACACCGGGCCCATGCACCTCGCCGTGGCCTGCGGTGCGCCGGTGGTCGCCGTGTTCCTCCATGCAGACGGATTGCGCTGGGCGCATCCGGGGCCACGCTTCGAAGCGGTCGTCGCGCCCGCCGACGAGATGCCGCTGCTCGCGGCGGCCGGACGTCTCCTTGACAGGGCGCGTCGCCCGGCACAACCTGCCCATTCTCTGGAGGAGCCCCGTTGATCCGCTCGATGACCGGCTTCGGCGCGGGACGCGGCGAGGCCGGCGGCGAGACGGTCTCGGTGGAGTTGCGCGCGGTCAACGCCAAGTTCTGCGAGGTGAAAGCGCGCCTGCCGCGGGAGTTGGCCGCGCTCGAGCCTGAGCTGGTGAAGAGCATCAAGTCCCGGATCAGCCGGGGCGCAGTGGACGTCTTCGTGCGTCGGGAAACCACCGCAGCGCGCGGGCCCGCTCCGCGCGCGGACCTGGCGCTGGCCGCCGCCTATGCAAAGGCGTTTCGCGACCTGAAGGATTCACTCGGGTTGGCCGGCGAGCCCAGCGTGCAGGATCTCGCGGCGATGGACGGGGTGATCTCGCTCGGGGAGGCCGCGCCGGATCTGGAGTCCGCCGCTGCCGCGCTGCAGCACGGGCTCGCGGCAGCCATCGAGGCGCTCGACGTGATGCGCCGGCGCGAAGGGGAAGCGCTGGCGCGGGATCTCTCCGCGCGGCTCGACAACGTCGAGAAGGGTGCGCGCGAGGTGTCCCGGCTCGCCCCGCTCCAGATCCAGGCGGTCCGCGAACGCCTGTCGACGCGCATCGCCGAGTTGACGCAAGGCGTCCCGCTCGATCCGGCGCGGCTGGCCCAGGAAGTGGCGCTGTTCGCCGACCGCACCGACGTGGCCGAGGAGCTGACGCGCCTTGGCAGCCACATCAGCCAGGCGCGGGGGCTCATCCGGTCGGAAGCGCCGGCAGGGCGGAAGCTGGAGTTCCTGGTCCAGGAGCTGAACCGGGAGATCAACACCATCGGCTCCAAGTCGCAGCAGGCGGCGATCGCGGCCGTCGTGGTGGAGCTGAAGTCGGAGCTCGAGCGGGTCCGCGAACAGGTCCAGAACGTCGAATGACGCCTCTGCTGCTCATCCTCAGCGCGCCATCGGGGACGGGGAAGACGACGCTCGCGCGCCGGCTGGTGGCGGCGCATCCAGGAGCCGTGTTTTCGGTCAGCTACACGACGCGGCCGCCGCGCGGGGACGAGAAGGACGCGGTCGATTACCACTTCGTCGGCAAAGACCGCTTCCAGAAGATGATCGCCGAGGGCGCGTTCGTGGAATGGGCGCATGTTCACGGCCACGACTACGGTACGCCGCGGACGTCCATCGCCGCGGCCAAGGGCCTGGTCGTGTTCGACATCGACGTGCAAGGGGGCCAGAACATCAAGAAGCAGCATCCCGAGGCGGTGCGGGCACTGATCCTTCCGCCAAGCCTCGCGGAACTGGAGCGCAGGCTGCGCGCCCGCTCGACCGACGATGAGGCCGCAGTGCGGCGCAGGCTGCACGCTGCGCGCGTCGAGATCGGTCTCGCCATCTCCGCCGGATACGAATACTGGGTCGTGAACGAGGACCTGGAGCGCGCGTACCAGGATCTGGAAGCCATCGTACGCGCGGAGGAGTGCCGGGCCGGAAGGCGGCCGCTGGCGGCCGATTTGACGCGTTGAGACGACTGCGTTTGCAAAATTTTCCGTCGACGCTCAACGACGATGGCGAAGGGGTGGAAAAGCTCGCCGACTTCATGACCTTCCTCGCCCCGCCTCCGCGGGGAGCGCAGAGCTTCGTCACCGACCACGGCAACCGCGTGGCAGCGGCCATCGGATGTCTCGATTGCCACACGCAGACGCTGCGCACAGGGCCGAACGCGGTGAAGGCGCTGAACGAAGTTCTCTACCACCCGTTCTCCGACTTCCTCCTCCACGACATGGGCTCCCTCGGCGATGGGATCACCCAGAATCGCGCGACCGGAAGGCTGATGCGGACGCAGCCGCTCTGGGGCCTGCGCTCGCAGACGCAACTCCTCCACGACGGTCGCGCGCACACCGTCGCCCAGGCGATTCGCGGCCATGACGGGCAGGCGAGGGCGGCTCGACTGAAATTCGAGCGCTTGTCCGCCTTCGACCGGCGCGCGCTGCTGGCCTTCCTTGAATCCCTCTAGCCGCTGCCGCACCGCAAGGTGCGGCTGTGCGGCTATTGCTTGAGGCTGTGCCTAAGGTCGCTGCCCCGAGCGCTGGAGCAGCTCGGCGAGATGGTCCTTCCAGGCAGCCGCGTTGGTGTGCGTGCCGTGGCCCCGGGTCTGCGGCCCGATCGGCAACACGATCGCCTTGCCTCGACGCACGCGCCGGATCTCCCGCTCCAGGATGCCCAGCTCCGGTGGATTCACCTCGTCGTCGGCCGAGTTGATGGCCGTCACCGCCGTATCGATCCTTTCCAGGCCCGCCGACGGGTCGTAATCGCGCGACGCTTCGAAGGCGTAGAGGAAGTCGTTTGCGTCGGTGGTCGCCAGCCGCTTCGCCATCCATTCGTCGGCGAATCTGTCCGCCGCGTCGCGCGAAGCAGCCTGCGACTGGAGCGGAACCGCAGCGCTTCCCATGAAGAAGAGGACCTCGAGGGCGCCGCGCAGGCCCGCCAGCGGCTGCTGCCGATACTCGCCGCCGTTCCAGGCGGGATCCTGCCGGATCGCGTCCGCCGCCAGCTTCCGCAGCACGCGATTGCGCCCGGCGATCTGCACCGGCAGGCACGCCAGCGCGAGCGCAGCGTCCATGAACTTCGGCTGGGTTTCCGCCCAGAGCCACGAATGCATGCAGCCCATCGACGTGCCGACGATCAGCCGCAGATGGCTGACGCCCAGCTTCTCCACCAGCAGGCGGCGCTGCGCCTCCACCATGTCGGCATAGCCGTAGTGTGGAAAGCGCGCGCGCAGCGCGTCGCTCGGCTTCGACGACCCTCCGTGGCCGATACCATCCGGAAGGATGATGAAGTGCTTTGCCGCGTCCAGCAGTTGGCCGGGCCCGAAGAGCGCGCCGGCGAAGGAGTCTCCGAGGAACTGGGCGCCGCTGCCGGTCGTCCCGTGCAGGACGAGCACCGCCGGCGAGCCCGGCGTCCCCAGGGTGCGGTAGTGTAGCCGCAGCTCCGGGAGCGTCTCTCCAGAGGCGAAGTGGAACTCCCGCACGACGAAGTCACCCTCGCTGACCGCGAGTGCCACCGCCAGCAACGCAAGCATGGGCGCAGCCTGCCACGCCCTGTTACTGTGCGCACCGTGCCGCGCATCCACCTGCTCGATGCCAACCTCGCGAACCAGATCGCCGCCGGCGAGGTGATCGAGCGTCCGGCGGCAGTCGTAAAGGAACTGGTGGAGAATGCACTCGATGCGGGCGCCAGCCGGATCGAGGTCGACCTCCAGGATGGCGGGCGGCGCCTGATCCGGGTGCGCGACGACGGCTCCGGGATGGGCCGCGAAGACGCCGCCTTGAGCCTGCAACGCCACGCGACCAGCAAGCTGCGCAGCAAGGACGATCTGTTCGCCATCGCCAGCTACGGTTTTCGCGGGGAAGCGCTCCCGAGCATGGCCGCGGTGAGCCGGTTCTCGCTGCTCACTTGCGAGCCCGGCGCGCTGAGGGGAACTCGCATCGAGGTGGACGGCGGCTCGGATCCCAGCGTGTCCGACGCGGGCGCGCCCGCGGGGACCACGGTGGAAGTGAGGGACCTCTTCTGGAACGTGCCCGCGCGCCGCAAGTTCCTGAAGAAAGCGCCTGCGGAGCAGGCGCAGTGCGTCGACGCCGTCCTCCGGCTTGCCCTGCCCAGACCCGCCGTGACGTTTTTCGTCCGCGAGGGCGACCGCGGTCTCGCGCAGCTTTACGCCGGCGCCGATGTGCTCGCGGCGCGCGCGGAGGAGGCGCTCGGGCGCGAAGTGCGGGACCGGCTCGTTCCCTTCACCGGACAAGCGCGCACGATCCGGGCGCAGGGTCTCGCGGTCTCCCCCGCGGTCGAGTACGGCAGTGCGCGAAACGTCTGGCTGTTCGTGAACGGGCGCGCCGTCCGCGATCGCTCGCTGACCCACGCGGTGCTGCGGGCGTACGGCGAGCTGATGCCCCATGGCCGCTACCCTGGCGCCATCGTCTTTCTCGAGGTGCCGCCGGCGGAGGTGGACGTCAACGTCCATCCGGCGAAGGCAGAGGTGCGCCTCGCCGACGCGAAGGCGGCCTGGGAGGCGATCTACGAAGGGCTGACCGGAATCCTGGCGCGCGGTGACTGGATGCCGCGCCGCCAAGGCACCGCGGCGGCAATTGCGCCGGCGCGGGTCTACCCGTTGGGCCATCCGGCCGACCGCGTCGCCGAAGCGATGGAGCGGTACGGCGCCCGGATGCCGGCGACGTGGTGGATGCCTCCTTCGCAGGCGGCCGCGCCGGTAGCCGGAGGCGAGCGGCACCCCGAGCTCGTCACCCGGCCGCGGTACTTCGGCGGGCTCCGCTATCTGGGCCAGCTCCACCGCACCTACCTGGTCTGCGAGGGTCCGCAGGGGTTGGTGCTCATCGATCAGCACGCCGCGCACGAGCGGATGAATTACCAGCGCCTGCGCGGCGGAGCTGCAAGGGCTGCGCTGCAGCCGCTGCTCGTGCCGCAAGTGGTAGAGCTGACCGCGTCGGCAGCGGCCCGCGTCGCGGAAGCAGTCGAGATGCTCGCCTCGATCGGCGTCGAGCTGGAGCCCTTCGGCGGGACCAGTGCGGTGGTGAAGACGCTGCCGCCGCCGCTGGCGAAGCTGGACGAGACCGCGCTCGGCGCGCTTTTGACCGATCTCGCCGACGAGCTGGCTGCTCGGGGGCGCGGCGACTCGCTCGAGCGCCTGCGCGACGCGCTTCTCGCACGCGCCGCCTGCCACGGCAGCGTCCGCGCGCACGACGCCCTCACCGCTCCGGAAGCGCAGGCGCTGCTCGACGCGCTGGACGAGACGGATTACGGGGCGCGCTGCGCCCACGGCAGGCCGGTCGTGGCGGAATGGACGGAGGCAGAGATCGAGCGTCGCTTCGGGCGTGACTACGCCTCGCACGCACACGCGGCGCCGCCCGAAGCCGTCTGAAATGGGACGCCCGCTACGCCGCGGTGCGCATTATGATGGGGCAAAAGGAGCCGTCCATGCAGGTTGCCGTCGAGGGAATCGTCGACACGCTCCGGCGGGTGCCGCCCGCCCGGTTCCAGCCCGGAGAGGTGTGCGCGCGCCTGCGCGGCCTTCTGCTCGATCCGGCCACGCTGCAGCCGTATCTGCATTTCTCGCCCCGCCGGTACACCCGCAACCTGATCTATCGCGACGAGATCTTCGAGCTCGTCGCCCTTTGCTGGGAGCCCCAGACCCAGAGCCCCATCCACAACCATTCCGGGCAGCTCTGCTGGCTTTCGATCCAGCGAGGCGCACTCCGGCTGGAGAACTTCAAGAGCCTCGACGGCCCCGGCCCGGGCGAGGGCATTCGCCTGCTGCCGAACGGCGGCATCCCTCGCGCGCCGGAAGGCGTCCTCGATCTCCAGCAGGGAGAGAACGGCATCCACCGCGTCTCCAACCCCTTCGACGAGCGCGCCGTCAGCCTGCACGTCTATTCCCGGCCGTATGACACCTGCATCGCGTACGATCCCGTGGCCCGCACCGCGCGCGAAATGCGCCTGCGGTACCACTCCGTCGGAGGCGAGCTCGTGGGCGGTCCGCCGGAGCAGATGCAGTGAGGCGCTTGGCGCCGATCGCGCTGGCGCTCGCGGCTTGCGCCCACAACTCTTCCGGCAAGGACGCCCGGTCGGGGCTCGAGGTGCAGGATGCCGTCCACGGCGTGCGCTATTCGCTGCCCGCCGCTCCGGATACGTGGCAGGTCACCCGCGAAGGAACGGCGCGATCGGTGTCCGGCGTGGAGACGGAAGTCAGCTCGTTCCCGCTGGCAAAGCCCGGCTCGCCGCAGCAGTGCCGCGACTATGCACGGACCCGCCTGGCGTCGAAGAAGGATCCTCCGGCCGATCGTCCTGCGACGGCGCCGGATGCGCCGCGGGACGAGGCGTCCTCGGACGAAGGGATGGTCACCTGGAGCTTCACCACCGGCGCCTCTTCCGCGCCGGTGCGAAACCGGTGGGCATTCTTCGCCCGCAATGCCGATTGCCTGGTCCTCTACGTGACTGGTCCGAAGGACGATCCGTTCGCCGGCAAGACCTTCGAGACCGCCGCGAAGACCTTCCACGTGCTGCCGCTGCCCGCCGATCGCCAGCGCGAGGTCGACCTTCTCGCCGGCATGGGCTTTCTCGAACGGCGCGATCCCGGATCGGCGCTGGAGCGCTTCGAGACCCTGACCAGCCGCGAGCCAGACAACGCGAAGGCCCACTTCGGCGCCCTGATGGCTGGATTCGAGATGGGCCAGCAGGCCTACGCACGCGCTCTCCCGCACGGGAAGCTCGCCCTGCGCTCGGAGCGCGATCTCACGCCCGAGCAGCGCCACCTCGCGCTGCGGGCGGTCGGCGTGATGCAGCTCGCGGAAAACCACGTCCGGGAGGCGGCGGAGACGCTGGCGGAGCTGGTGGTGCGCGCGCCCGACCTCGCAGAGGGCCAATACAACTATGCCTGCGCGCTGGCGCGCCTCGGGGACGCGCCCGCCGCCATCGACCACTTGCGCGCGGCCCTGCGTCTCGACGGCGACCTCGCCTCGCACGCGCGTCAGGACGAAGACCTCAAGTCGCTGCGCGGCAGCGCCGCGTTCGAGCAGCTCACCGGTTCCGCGAAGTAGCCAGCGCGCGCTCGAAGTCGACATGGAACTCGACTTCCAGGGCCTCCGGGTCGATTCCCGGCCAGCGCGTGGCGACTTCGAGGCGCGCGACGTCGGGCGCCATCTCGACGGGGTCGCCTACATACGCCCACTCCCCGTCGGAAGGGAACGCCGCGCCCTCCAGCAGCAGCGCGAGGCGCTCGCCGATCGGGTCGAAATAGAAGCCAGTCGCGGGTGCGGAGGCCATCGGCGAAATGAATGCACACGAAATGAAAATGGAGAACAGGTCGAACTTCTGTATCTTACCGCAGATGCGTCTCACCCTGGCAGCGCTCCTGGCCGCCACGTCCGCCGCTGCCGCGGTCCCGGAGAAAGGCGAAGGGAGCATCACCCTGTCCGGCGGCGCCCGCGCGCTCGTTCCGGGCAACTCCGCGTACCTGACCGAGCAGGGCGCTACGCACAGGCTGGTGCAGCCCGGCGGGATGGTCTCCTTCGGGTACCAGTACGACGAAGAGCTGCACTTCAAGATCGAGCTCGGATACCTCACCGACCGCTACCGCATCGCCGGTGGCGACCTCCAGGTCCGGAGCATTCCTATCCTGCTCGCGCTGGATACTGCCCTGGTGAAGGGCCGGAGCTTCACGTTCTACGGGGGCGGCGGCATCGGGTACTCGCTGAACACCGGTTCGCGCGCCGGCGTCGACAACGAGGCGAACTCGACAGCCGGATACGTCGCCCTCGGACTGCGCCTGCAGATCGCCGGCGCGCTCGCGGCGGTGATCGAGGAAAGGTACACGCTGGCCAGCGCGCAGGTCGATCCCCAGAGCAAGGAGCGCCTCAACGTCGGCGGCAACCTCCTCTCGATCGGCCTGATGTTCCATTTCCTCGAGCCGGATGACAAAGGAAAGCCGACCGCCCCATAGCAGCAACGCGCAAAAGACACGTGCGCCGAAGTCTCCTCCATGGGATGCTCCGCCGGAGCCCAAGCGTTCAGGGAGCCAGATGCCGATGACCGATGAGACCAGCTCTACCCGCAGCGTGCCCCCTCATGTGGAATCCGCCGGCCGCGACGGCGACCTCTCCACGCTGCGCAAGGAACTGATCGAGGCGCGAAACCTGGTCATCAAGACCGACAACCTGCTGAAGAACCTCCATGCCGAGCTCAAGCAGATGGGGCGCAAGCATGAAGAGCAGGAGAAGCGTCATTGGATGACCAGCGTCACTGCCTACATCGGCTTCGCCGTCATCGCCGGCGCCGGCGCCATCGCCTACGCGAACGCCGAAGTTCGCACCGCTCGCAGCGACGCGCAGGCCAACGAGGCGCGCGCCGCCGCGCTGCAGAAGGACGCGGAGAGGATCAAGGCCGCCGACCAGACGCGGCGCGAGGCGTCCGACAAGGCGCTCCGGGTCTACGAGCTCCTCGCCAGCGAGAAGGAAGGCGCCGGTCTCAACCAGGCGATGACGCAAGCCATGCACCTCGACCGCGGGCAGATGTCCGCCCTGGAGGCCCGGGCCATCGACGATCGCGCCGCGGGCATGAAGCGGCAGCTGGCAGAGGCCGCGCGCAGCTCGGGGGAGTCGGCCTTCCGGCGGCAGGACTGGAAAGCGGCTTCCCAGGACCTCGGGCGCTACGTCGAGCTCGAGCCCAAGGTGAACGACGGCATGATCTGGTACCACCTGGGCAGCGCGCGCATCCAGACCAAGGAGTACCAAGGCGCGCTCCACCCGCTGGAGGCGTTCCTCAAGAGCACCGGCGGTACCAAGACGGCGCAGTACGCGGGGTTGCTGCTCGGCCAGGCGTATGAGGAGGTCGGGAACGGGACCCGCGCCCGCGAAGTCTACGAGCGCGCGCTTTCACTCTATCCCGGCAGCGAGTTCGCCACGCAGATCCGGAACCGCCTGCGCAAGCTGGCGGCAGCGACCGCCCCACTCGGCACCCCGCCGGCCACGGCGGCGGCGCCCAAGCCGTAACGATCGCGCAAGAGCCGGTTCACCGGCTGAACCATCTGACGCCCGCTTCGGCAGCCGGCACTACCGCCCTTTCAACTCGCGCCTTGCCTGCGCCAAGGCTTCCTTCACCTTGCGCGCTTCCTCCGCGGCGTCCGCTCCCGAGCGCGAGAGGAGCCGCCTCAACTCCTCGATCCCGTCCAGCGCGTCCGATAGCGCCCGCGCTGCCGCGTCGCCGCTCGAGTCGAGGCGGCAGCGCTGGCTGACGCTGTCGAGGTCGTCCTCCCACCGCCGCGCCCACGCATCCCACTCGCGTGCCAAGGCGCCGCCCTCGAGCCCGCCGGGCGCCGGTTGCACCGCGCGGGCCGAGATCTGCGCATACAGCCGCTCCACGTCGTCGAGGCAGGCGGTGGGGTTCTGCTGCGCCGTAGCCTCGCGCCTGTGGCCATAGAGGTCGCCGACCACGCTGCGGATGAGTTGCAGGAAGAGAACGGAGCAAACGGCCCCGTAAGCGCAGTACATCGCGATGCGATACGGCTTCAGCGCAGGGTCGCGCGGCACCCGCAGGGTCTAGCTTGGGAGCGCGGACCGTTCAAGGCCCGACGACGGGCTGCGCGACGTCCGGAAGCACGACGTCGTAATGGCCCAGCGAGTCCGTCCGCGCGCTGCCGAGCAGGACGCTGTGCGCGCTGGAATCGAGGGAGAAGAAGCTGACCATCGCGTTGGTCACCACGGCGTCCGGGCCGCCCGGCGAGACCCGGCCGGTGACGACGCCCCCGACCGGAAGCGGTTGCGACATCCGTATGGACTCCATCGAAGAGTCTTGCGCGTCAGTCGCGTAGAGGGTGACGCCGACGACGGTCCGCGGGAGACGGACATCCGGCGGCGGAACGATCTCGAACCGCCAGCTTCCTGCATCTCCGACGAACCGAAAAACGCCGAAGGCGTCGGTGGACGTCGTGCTGGCCGCGCGCGTGGGGATCAGGCCGTCGGCGATCCGCGTCGCGACAATCTGGAAGTTCTGGCCGACGGCCTTGCCATTCGGGCCCAGGATCTGGCCGAGACGGCGCAGCTTCGCAGGGCAGTTGAGCTCGAAGGCGGTGGCCAACGGCAAAGTGACCGGCTTCGAGGCGGAGACGCCGGGCGAGGTGGCGTCGGTGGGCGGCGCCGCCTGGACGAAATAGTCGCCTTCGCGCAGCGCAATGGCCGCCTCGCCGATGTCCGCGACGACCGAGCGCGCCAGCGTCCACGCCGTCCCTGCGCTGCGGACGTAGATGCGCGCGGATGGAACGAGCTCGCCGGCGCCGTCGACGACCCTGACGGTCAGCGTTGCCGGCGGGGGGAGCGGTAGAGCGACGGTCGTCGCATACGGCACCGGCGGGTAGGTGGGAAACGGATCGAGCGCCGGCTGCACGGATCCACCATCGGCATCGATGCCAGGGCCGATCTGCAGCCAGAACGGCAGCGCGTCCGGCGGAAGCAGCAGCGAATACCCCGCGTTGGCGTCCGAAACGGAAGTCGCCGACAGAGCGACACCCTCGGAATCGATCGCCGTGACGCTCGCTCCGGGGACCGGCCCGCCGTCTTCGCTCACGATCAGGCCGCCGTGGTACGTCGTCAGCGTGGCTGCTGCCGGCAAGGCGAAATCGAGAGAGGGAGAGGCCGTCGTGTCCAGCGGTCCGGCGCGCAGCGGCGGCAGGGGCGCCGGCGGCAGCACCCGAACCTCCCAGACCCCTTGCGGAACCCGGGGCCGATAGACGCCGGATGCGTCGGTGGTCGCGACGACCTGCTCGACGCGGTCGGGAATCACCGGCAGATGATCGGTGAAGACGACCGTGCCGCCGTCGACGCCACTGCCATCCTGTGTGACCGTTCCGCTTCCGGAGAGCGGCGCCGTCAACGAGAAGTCGTTGAGGACGCTGGCGCGCAGGTCCACCTGCTGCGTCCGGACCGCGAATTGCGAGCCGTTCGGAGGCCTCACTTCCACGCGAACGACCGAAAGGTTTGCGGCAGGAGGACGGCATTCGCCGAGGAAGCAGACATTCGCGCTGGAGCATTGCCCGCTGCTCGTGCACGCCGAGGTGCCGACGCGAGGTTCGCGCAGCGAGCACGCCGCGAGCACGGCCGCCAGCGGGAGCGCGCGCTTCACTGGCATACCCGGAGCGAAGGCGGCGTCGATGGACAGTTGCCGGAGATCTGCTCGAGATGGAGGTCGATGACGAACTTGTAGGACGCTGACGCGTACCCTTGCTTCATCGCGCGGTTCGGCAGGGACGGCGACGCGTCATCGAATCCGCCGTTCTCCGCGATGACCAGCTCCACCACGTGCAGGCCGCTGCTGCCGGCACCGGCGGTAGCGGCGTCGAACTTGAACACGTTGGTCAGATCCCGCCTCGTCTGCGTGACGTCCTCGAAGTTCCCCAGAAGGATCTCCGAGGGGGCGGCGGGGCGGGTCGAAGGTGGATTCGACGTGTCGTAATCGACGAACCAGCGCGCCTCCAGCGTCACCGTGGAGTCCTGCTCGTCCACCGTGATCCGGTCGAACTCCAGTTGACAATGGCAGGGCGGCGAGGAGGTCACGTCGCTCGCGCCCTGCTGATACAGGGTGAGCACGCGGGGCTGGAGGTAGTCAGGGATGTTCTCAGGGCCAATCTGCGGGGGCACGTGCGGCGATGCGACGATCGCATCGACCGTCTGCGGGATCAGGCACCCTGCCTGAGCGCACACGAGCACGCCCCATGTCGACGCAAGCGCCGCGCCACGGGCGAAACGCCGGAAAAACGGCCTCCTGCAAGCCGCCAACGGGTGCGACGACGGCTCCCTCCGCGACATTTCTGTCACTGCTCGTCCAGCGAATCGTCCGGAGGAAGCGTCTCGCCGCGCTTCTCCGCCTCCATCCGCTCCAGGTGCCGGAAGATGGTTCGCGGGTCCACTCCCAGGTCTTTCGCGGTCTTGGTGCGGTTCCCGCCGTTCCGCTCCAGGACCTCGTTGATGTAGCGCTTCTGCCACTCGTCGCGCGCCTCGGCGAGCGGCAGGATGGGCTCGAGCTGCTCGGGCCGCAGCTCCAGGTCGTCGGGGCTGATCAGCGGCCGATCCGCGAGGACCACCGCCTTCTTGATGCGGTTCTCCAGCTGGCGGATGTTGCCGGGCCACCGGTAGCGCTTGATCGCGACGAGCGCCTGCGGCGAGAAACCCTTCACCTTGCTGCCCAACTCGCGGACGGCCCGCCCGAGGAACCACTTGGCGAGCATCGCCGCGTCCTCGCCGCGGTCCCGCAAGGCGGGCAGGTGCAGGTGGACGACGTTGATCCGGTAGTAGAGGTCCTCCCGAAAGCGGCCCGCCTTCATCTCCTCGTCGAGGTCCTTGTTGGTCGCCGCGACCACGCGGATGTCCACCGCCTCCGGCTTGTTCTCGCCGACCCGGGTCACCGCCCGCTCCTGCAGCGCCCGCAGCAGCTTGACCTGCAGCGCAACGGGCATCTCGCCGATCTCGTCGAGGAAGAGCGTGCCGCCGCTGGCGGCCTGGAAGCGGCCAGGCCGCGCCGCGACCGCTCCGGTAAAGGCGCCTTTGGCGTGCCCGAACAGCTCGCTCTCGAGGAGGTTCTCGGGAATGGCGCCGCAGTTGATGGCCACGAACGGGCCGTTCTTGCGCGGGCCGCGGCGGTGGATCTCGCGCGCGATCAGCTCCTTGCCGGTGCCGGTCTCGCCGGTGACGAGCACGCTGATGTCGGTGCCTGCCACCTTGTCGATCTTGCGGAAGATGTCGCGCATGGCGTCGCAGGAGCCGATGATGTCGCCGTAGGCGTGCTCGTCGAGGCGGTCCAGCAGAGCCTTCTTGTCCGCGCGCAGCTCATTGAGTTGCCGGCCCAGCTCCACCAGCAGGACCGCGGTGCTGCAGAAGCTGGTCGCCACCTCCAGCTCGCGGTCGGTGAACAGATTCGTCAGCTTGTCGTTTCCCACGTAGATGGCGCCGAGCATCTCGCCGCGCATCACCAGCGGAAGGCACATCACCGAGGCCAGCTTGAGATTGACCACGCTCTCGCTGGCGTTGAACTGCGAGTCGTGCAGGGCGTCCTCGATCCGCAGCGGCTGGCGCGTCTCCACCACGCGCCGGACGATGGTGTCGGAGAGGCTCTCGACCGCGTCGGCGACGTTCTCGCGCTGGAAGTTGCGGGCCTTGAGGACCTGCGGGATGCCGTCGTTGACGACGAGGACGAACCCCTTGTCCGCCCGGACCACCTCGATCAGCGCGTCGAGGAGCCGCGCGAGCGCCGAATCCACGCCAGGCTCGTTCGCGAGCTGCCGCGCGAATTGCGCGAGTCGCGAGGTCGCCAGCTCCGGACCGGAAAGGCCATCGCGGCGAAGCGCCACCGGCGGCTGAATTCGTTCGCCGCTCTGGAAGACCAGCTGCGTGCCGCCGAGCTCCATCGTGTCGCCGTCTGCCAGCGTGTGCTGCCCTCGCCGCTTCCCGTTCACCACCAGGTGGGCGCCCTCCAGCGCCGTAGCGATGAACGACTCGCCGTCGAACTGGATGGCCACGACGCCGCGGAGATCGGGAACGCGCACGTCGCTGTCCGGCGCAGCCGCGAGCGTGGTGAGCGGTTTCACCAGCGGAACGAAGGAGGGCGCCACACCCTCGGCGTGAACGACCAGCGTCGCCATCAGCGACCCTGCCCCGGCTGGAGGAGGCGGTCCGGGAGCTGTTCCTCGCCCTTGTAGTTCACGGCGGCGTGAATCGCGCCGCCCGCCCAGAGCGCATAGAAGATGGCCGCGCCGACCCACTTGACCACGTTGAGCCGGGCCGCGGTCTTGTAGGGCGTGCTGCCAGGACCGCGGTCGTCGAAGCGGCCGGTGGCATTGTCCCGCAACTGCTCGATGAGCAGCGCGCTGCCGGCGCTCGCCGCGCCGGCGATGAGCTGTGACGTGGCCAGGAAGATGCCCAGCTTCCGGTCGCCGTTCTGAATCTGGCCGATGCCGAAGGGCATCATCGTCACCCAGAATTCGTGCTGGATCACGCGCCGCTCGATCGACGGCGAGATCTGCGAGAGGCGCTTGCGTTCCTCTTCCAGCTCGCGCTGCCGCCTGCGTTCGGCCTCTTCCGCAGCCACCTTCTTCTGTGCTTCCTGCTCCGCGCGCTTCTGCGCCCGCAGCGGGGCGAGGCGCGGCTCCGCTTCCCTCTTCACCTGCTCGAAGAAGGAGACCGCCGTCGGCGGAACGTAGAAGGGATCGAGCTCCGCGTCCGGGTTGATGTACAGGTATTCGAGGAAGGCGCTGTACGCGTCTCCCTTGCGGCCCTGGTAGAAGAGGGAGAGCCCGAGCAAACGGTACGCCTCGGCGCGCATTTGTAGCGACTCGAAGCGTCCCGCTTCCAGGAGCGCCGAGAGCAGCTTCGAGGCTTGCGCGTAGTCGCCGTACTCGAAGGTGACCCGCGCGTGGTTCATGGCATCGATCGCTGCGCGCGAGTCTTCGTCCGACGGCGCAGGCTGCGCTTGCGAGAGGAGGATGACGGCGAGCAGCGCGATCATCAGGGCGTGGCCTGCGCGTAGTCGAGCTTGTTCACCGTACCGGCTTTCACGACGACGGACAGCTTGCGATCGCCGATGGTCACCGTCGCGGTCTCGAAGGGCTGCGTCATCGTGTACTTGAGCGGATTGGACGCAGTACCCACGAGCACCGATCCCTTCTCCTTGACGTCAACCACCACACGGGCATCCGGGGGTGCATTCAGCACCTTGAACTCCGCCGGCTTCGCCGCGCCGTACTCCAGCTTGTACATCTGGCCAGGCTGGTTCTTCGTGATCGTCAGGAGCTGGTCGTTGTCCTCGCAGCAGGTGTGGCGCACGAACACGCGGTGCGGACCCGGCGTGAGCTTGAGGGAGAAGAGGGTGCTGTCGCCGAGGTAACGTTTATCGACGGTGACCTCCGCGTGCTGGCGGACATGCAGCCTCACAT
>VBKI01000052.1 GCA_005879535.1 Deltaproteobacteria bacterium
GCCTGCTGCACGCGCTCCAGGACAATGTGGCGAAGTACGAGGCGCAGTTCGGGAAGATCGACGTTTCCGGCGCGCTGCCTCCGACGCTCGGCATGCCCCACTGAGCAACGGAGTTTTATTTTCTCTCCGCCCGGAACGGGACAGGGGTCCGGTTCTGGGACGCCGAGTCCGGGACTCCGCCTGTGGCCTTCCGAGCGATGCGGAGCTGGCACGCGATCTGCTCTCTGCCATTGCGAGCGCACATCGAGGCGCGCAAGGGAGAGCAGATGGAGAACCAGCAGCAGTCGGGGAGCGGCGGGAACGGGCGCAAGCCCTGGGCGGCATACAACATCGTGGAGAGGAGCGGCCGGCAGTTCTGGAACCGCGTAGGGAGCGCGTTCCACAACCACGACGGATCGATGAACATCTACCTGGACGCGCTGCCGCGCGATGGGAAGATCCAGATCCGCGAGTACGACCGCGACCGAGACAAGGAGCGCGGAGGCGCGCTGGCTGAAGAGGCGATCGAGGCCTAGGCGCCGATGCTCCCCGGACTGCTGGCAGCGCTCCTCTGCGCCGCGACGGAGCCGCTGCCGTTGCCGTCTTCGGACGGCGGCGCGGCCGCAGCCCAGGCGTCCAAGGCGCCACGCAAGAAACCGGGAAAGGCGGCGCTCACCGGCGTCCTCAACGTGAACCGCGCAACCGAGGCGGAGTTGCGGCTTCTTCCGGGTATCGGGAAACGGCGGGCAGAGCTGATCGTCGCCCGCCGGCAGAAGAAGCCGTTCGCGACGGTCGACGAGGTGGGCCGCATCAAAGGCATGCGCGCGTTGGTGCAGCGGCTGCGATCGCGCCTCACCCTACAGGGGGACACGACCTTGCGTCCGCTCCGCCCTTGACCTCGCTGGAGCGAGGGAGTAATCGGCGCACGACATCGAAGTCCGCCGCCGTGGCGCCTCCGCAGCTTGGAGGCCTCGAGGGAAGCCGGTTGAAAGCCGGCGCGGTCCCGCCACTGTAGCCGGGCAGCCAGTCCCATGAAGCCACTCGCGCCATGAAGCGGGGAAGGCGGGACGGCGCGCAGCGCGAGGGCGCTGCAGACCCGGGAGCCAGGAAACCTGCCTGGCGGCGCAAACAGCGCTTTCGCCTCTTCGAGAGAAAGAGGGGAGCCCGTGCCGCCGTCCCGCACCTCCTGTCGTCGCCTCCTGCCCTTCGCGGTGCTGCTCGCGACCGTCGCGCGCGCGCAGGAGCCCGGCGAGACCATCGAGGTGGAGGGGAACCGCCCGGAGGCATCGCCTCGCGCGCCCGCGGCGCAGACGACGGCGATCGACGTGCGCCAGTACGCAGGCGCGGTGCGGACCGTTTCCGAGTTGCTCGAGGCGGCGCCTGGCGTCACCGTGCATGCCCTTGGCGGTCCCGGCCAGACTGCGACCTTGTCGCTGCGCGGCGGCACGGCCGACCAGTCGGTGGTGCTGCTCGATGGCATCCCGCTGCAGGGTCCGGGAGGCGGCGCCATCGATCTCGCGACGGTGCCCGCCACGTTGCTCGAGCGGATCACCGTCACCCGGGGTGTGGTCGGCGCGCAATTCGGCGCCGGAGCTCTCGGCGGGGTGGTCGAGCTGCAGCCGACCGTCGCGCATGGCAACAGCAGCCTCGGCGCCCAACTCTCGGCGGGATCGTTCGGAACCATGCAGGCCGCAGCGGACGGGACGGCGGCGCTCAATGAAGGGAGCGCCGTCGTGGCGGTGCAGGCCGATCGCACTGCAGGCGGATTCGAGTTTGCGCGCCAACTCACGCCGGAGATCCCGAATGCGCCGTATTACGGGTTCACCCGTCAGAACGACGACTCGAAGCGGCTCTCGGCGATGGCGCGGGTGGCGCAACCGCTGGGAGCAGCGGAGATCGATTTGCTGGTCCAGGGTTCCGCGGGCGAGCGCGGGCTGCCCGGACCGGCGGCAGCGACCACGAGCCGGTCGCGCGAGCTCGATGCAGGAGGTCTTGCGGGCGTTCGTGTGCGCGGAACCGGCGACGGCTCCGCGTGGTCGGTCCGGACCTGGGGGCGCCTCGACCGGATCGAGCTGCGCGGGGTGCAGTCATTCGGGGATTGCGACGATGGTTCGCCGGAATGTCCACGTCTCGACCAGCGATCGTCGTCCGGCGCGGCGGAAGCAGAGTACGGATTTCTCGCCGCGCGCAGCCACTGGCTCCGCGCTTCGCTACAGGCGCGAGAGGACCGGGTCCACGGCGGCGACACCGGCTCGCATGATCGCGTCTTGTTGTCCGCCGCGCTCACTGACGACATCGCATCCGGCGGTGGATTTTCCTTTCACCCTGCCCTCCGCGTCGAGCGCGTCGGCTCCAAGACCGGCGTGAGCCCGGCGGTGACGGCATCGTGGCGTCCCGCGAACAGCGAATCGCTGGAGCTGCGCGCAGGCTCGGGATTGTCGTTCCGCGCCCCTACGTTCACCGAGCTGTATCTGGAGCGGAACGGCGTCGCCGCGAACCCCGGCTTGCGGCCGGAGCGCGCGTGGTCCATCGATGCGGGCGGAACCTGGCGCAACGGCGGCGCTGCGATCTCCGCCGGCGTCTTCTGGTCTGCTTACCGCGACCTCATCGTCTACGAGTTCTACCCCCCCGCGAAAGTGAAACCGTTCAACGTCGGCGGCGCGCGGATTGCCGGAGCCGAGCTGCAAGGCTCGGTGACGCTGCCAGCGGGGTTCCGGATCGACGCGGCGTACAGCTTCCTGCACACGGTCAACCTGCGCGAAGGCGACCAGGAGGGGCACAGCCTTTCATATCGCCCCCCGCATCGGGTGTTCGTACGGGGCGCGCGTCGAGGCGACCGCCTCGAAGGCTACTTCGAAGGCCGCTTCACCTCCGCCATGCCGCGCAATCCGTACGACACGGCGGCGCAGGCGGCCCAGCTCGTGTTCAACGCCGGTCTCGGGGTCCGTGCCGCGGGCCCGCTCTGGCTCGATTTCGAAGCGAAGAACCTTTTCGACGACCGCACCCTGGAGGACGTCTTTCAGTATCCACTGCCGGGGTTCTCGATTGCGGTCATCGCGCGCGCCCGCCTCTGACCAAGGAGACCTGCATGAAGCGCATCGTTCCAGTCCTGATCCTCGTCACCGCCTGCGGCGGCGCGAACAAGCCTCCTCCGGTGCCGACTATTGCGCTGCCGTCCGGCGACGCCCTCAAGCCCTTCGATCCTGCGCACCCGACGTTCGCCCACCCAGCGGGTGTCGCTGGATTCGCAGACAAGGTCTATGTCGCGTTGGGAAACAGTGATTCGCCGACCTTCAGGCCTTCCGGGCCCGGCATGCTCGCCGTCGTCGTCCCGAGCACCGCGAACGTGCCCGTCATCGATTTGGGGGGCAGCACCGGGAAGCAGTGCCTCAGCCCGGGGTTCGTGCGCGCCGCCGGCAATTACCTCTACGTCAGCTGCACGGGCGCATTCGGGTCGACCACCGGGGCCGCGATCGTCGAGGTAGATCCTGCAGGGAATGGGTCGGTGAGACGGGCGCTGTCGATCGGCGTCAATCCGAATGGTGTCGCCGTGGCCGGCAACCGCGTCTGGTACGGTGACACCTCCTCCGATCGAATCTTCCCGGTCGATCTTGCGACGTTCACTTCCGCCGGCGACCCGATCGCGCTCGGGTGCCCGCAGGGAAGCGACCCGATGAGCGCGTTCCGCTACATCCCCGACGTCGCGCCCATGGGAACGGACCTGTACGCGCTCTGCGCCTCCGACATCGGGGGGAAATTGTACCGCGTCGACCCGGGCACAGGCGCCATCAAGTCGCAAGTGTCGGTCGGGCCGATCGCGACCGAGCTGACGAGCACCGCCGACGGCCGGATCGCGGTCGTCAACTCCGGCGACAGCACGGTCATGCTCATCACACCGACGAGCACGGGTCTCTCGGCGCAGGTGGCGCTGACGCTGCCCAATACCCAGAACCTTCAGGACATCCGCGCGCGCGATCATTTCCTCTTCACGGTGGCGTCGCAGACGAATACCGTGCAGAAGATCGACCTCACCGCGCAGGGCGGCCCGAAAGTGGTCGCGGAGGCCAACGTGGGCGACGGCGCGAACCCCTGGAACGTCTATCCTCTCGACGACGACCAGGTCATCGTGAGCAATCTGCTGACCAACAATCTCGTCGCGATCACGAGCACCTGCGGTGCGGGCAAGGTCTGCTGGACGGTGCGCTGATGCTGCTTGTTGCCCTGCTGCTCGCGGCGGGGCCACGGCAGCATCTCGGCCCGCCGGTGCCCGCCGAGGTCCGGCGGGTGGTGACGGTGGCCCCGGCGTTGTCGGAGATCGTGCTCGCCCTCGGCGCCGGAGAGCGCCTCGCCGGCGTCACGCGCTTCGACGACGACCCGCGCGAGCGCGACCTTCCCCGGATCGGGGGCTACAACGATCCGCAGCCCGAAGCGGTCCTGGCGGTGAAGCCGGATCTCATCCTGGCGGAGCCCGCGCCGGAGAACAGGGGCCCGGTGGAGACGTTGGCGCGGCTCGGCATCGCGGTGGAGACGTTTCCCCTCTCCACCGTGGGGCACATCGAGGCCGCCATCTCGGCCATCGCGGGCTTCCTCGGCGTGCCGGAGCGAGGGCTCGCGCTGAACGCGGACCTCGAGCGCGCCCGGCAGCAGGCGCGGAAGGCCGCAGCGGGACGCAAGAGGACCCGCGCCCTGCTCGTCTTCGGACTCGATCCGCTGGTGGTCGCCGGTCCCGGCGGATTCGCCGGAGAGTTGCTCGCCGACGCGGGAGGCGAGAATGCCGCGGGAGACAATCCGTTGCCCTTCTTCCGGCTCAGCGCCGAGGCCGCGGTGCGCGCGGCGCCCGAAGCGATCGTGCTCTGTGGTATCGACGCTCCGCCCGGCCGCTCTCCCATCCCCGGACTGGAGAAGACCCGCGTGACCACGCTCCGATCGACCGCGCTCCTGCATCCCGGACCGCGCCTCCCGGAGGCGCTCTCCGACCTCGCCGCCGCGCTCCGGAGATGAAGCGCTCGGCGGCCGCGCGCGCGGCGCTGGCGGTCGCGGTCCTCATCCCCGCGGTGGCCATATCCGCGATCGTCGGGCTCTCGACAGGAGCCGGAGCGCTCTCACTGCGCGATGCCCTCGCGGGCCGCGAGCCGGATGCGACGGTGCTCTTCCGGCTGCGCGTTCCCCGGGTCATTCTGGCTGCGGAGGTGGGCGCCGCGCTTTCCGTTGCCGGCGTCGCCCTGCAAGCGCTTTTGCGCAATCCCCTCGCCGACCCCTTCGTCTTCGGCCTCTCCGGTGGCGCGGCCATCGGCACCGCCCTGGTGACGGTGGCCTCCGGCACCGCGCTCGGCGTCGCGGCCAGCTCCGCGGCGTCGTTCGTCGGCGTCCTTCCCGCGCAGTTGGCGGCGGTAGCGGGAGCGATGGCCGCCGCGCTGCTCGTCTTCACGCTCGGGCGCGCGCGCGGCCAGCTCGAGCCTGCCCGGGCGCTGCTGGTGGGCGTCGTCTTCAACTCCTTCGCTTCCGCGCTGGTGCTTTCGGTGGAAGCGGTCCTCCGGCCCGATCAGATGCAGGCGGTCTCCCTCTGGCTGGCGGGCGCTCTCGGGTACGAGCCGATGCCCCTGCTCACCGGCGCCGCGCTCGCCCTGGTGGTGCCGGCGCTGGTGCTCGTGGCCCTCGCGGGACGGCTCAATCTGCTCGCGCTGGGCGACGAGGGCGCCGCCGCCCTCGGCGTGGACGTGGGCCGCACGCGCATTTTGGCCTTCTTCGCCGCGAGCGCAGCCGTGGGCATCGCGGTGGCGTTCACGGGCTTGGTCGGATTCGTCGGCCTGATCGTGCCGCACGCCGTCCGCCTGCTCACCGGTCCCGATCACCGGGTGGTGCTTCCTGCCTCCGCGCTTGGGGGAGCGGCCTTCCTGATCCTCGCAGATGCCCTCGCCCGCGTCCTCTTTCGCGGCCTCGGCGCGGAGCCGCCGGTCGGCGCCGTGACCGCCATCGTCGGAGCGCCGCTCTTCGTCCTCTTGATGCGGAGCCGCCGGTGACGTTGCTCGAAGGCCGCGAGCTGCGCTACCGGCATTCCGCAGGGGCCTCGGAGGCGGTCGCGGGGGCCTCGCTCGCCGTGGCGCGCGGTGAGGTGGTCGGCGTGATCGGGCCCAACGCCGCCGGAAAGAGCACCCTCGCGCGCCTCTGCTGCGGGCTGTTGCCGGCCCAGCACGGCACGCTGCTGCTGCAGGGCGCGCCGCTGGCCAGGCTCTCGCGCCGCGACCGCGCCCGCCGGGTCGCATTCCTGTCCCAGAATCCGCCGCACGATCTCTCCTTCACCGCCCGCGAGGTTGCCCTGATGGGGCGCGCGCCCCACCTCGGCCTCTGGTCCCTGGAGGGACCGCACGATCTGGAGCGCGCGAACGCGGCGCTCGAGGAAGTCGACGCGCTGGATCTCGCCGATCGTCCGGTCTCCCAGCTTTCGGGCGGAGAGCGCCAGCGCGTCTTTCTCGCCCGCGCGTTCGCGCAGGAGGCGGCGCTGCTGGTGCTGGACGAACCGACCGCGGCTCTCGATCTCGCGCACCAGGTCCTGCTGGTGAACGCCCTCCGCCGCAGGGCCCGCGACGGCGGCGGCGCGCTCCTCGTGCTGCACGATCTTGCGCTCGCCGGCGCCGCCTGCGACCGGCTCGTCTTGATGCACGTCGGCCGGGTGGTGGCGGAGGGCGCGCCCGCCGACGTCTTGCGCCCCGAGGTCCTCGAGCCCGTCTACGGAACGGAAGTCGAGGTGATGGCAAATCCGGCGACCGGACAGCCGCTGGTCGCTCCGCGCATCTCGCGGTGACGCTCACTGCAGATAGATGGTCAGGCCGCCTTCGAAGAACTGGTCGTAGGGTCCCTCTACGCGCCTGCGCCAGACGACCTGCAGGCCACCCTTCTCGCTCAAGAGACCGATCCCCGCCGAAAGCCACCACTGCCGCGCCGTCGCATCCCAGGTTGCGCCGCCGCGCAAGGCCATGGCGTCACCGAGCAGCAGTTCCCCGCCCAGCGCCGCCTTGCTCTTCACGTTGCTCGAGTCGGACAGGTCGGCGCGGTAGTCGACCGACAGGTGCCAGTCCGTGTCGGTTCCCCACGCCATCGCCGCGGTCGCAGTGAGCGGGAAGAGTGGAATCTTCTCGAGGGACACATTCTGCAGCACGGCCGCCCAGGAGAAGTTCCCCCGACGCGCGAGCAGACCGAAATCCTGCGCCCACTTCTGCACCAGTCCGTCGGGCGTGTGGAACCGGAGGAACTTCGTCTCGCCTCCGAGAAAGAGATTTTGGCCGACGGCGCCGGAATATCCGAAGCCGACGCTCCATCCCTCGCCGCGCCCCGACGGTTGTCCGCTGGCCCACCGCGACCACATGAGCCCGGTCGCGACCGGGCTGGAAACCGAATCCACCAGGCTCGCCAGGACCGCCTGGGCGGGATAGCGGGAGTCGTACAAGCCGTCGAGCTCGAGATGATAGCGGTGCCCCTGCGACAGGCCGGCCGGGTTCACCGAAAGGGCATCGTTGCCGGTCGCGATCGCCGCGTGCGCCCCGCCCATCGCCGTGGCCCGCGGAGGGTCCACATTGGTGGGCCACGGAGCGCCTGGATCCTGGACGCGATTGTCCGCGAACGCCGCTCCGGCGCCGAGCAGCAGGGCAAGTACGCAGCGCATCCGCCCACAATATAGCGGTGGTCTGCGTCAGACCCCTTTGCTACCTTGCGCGCCGCGATGAAGCACCCGCTGCGCAAGGTCGTCATTCCCGCCGCCGGCCTGGGGACGCGTTTCCTCCCCGCCACCAAGGCCATCCCCAAGGAGATGCTCCCCATCGTCGACACCCCCACCATCCAGCTCGTCGTCGAAGAGGCGGTGAAGGCGGGCGTCGAGCAGGTCGTCGTGGTCAACGGCCGCGGCAAGTCGGCCATCGAGGACCACTTCGATCGCAGCTACGAGCTGGAGGACACGCTCTCCCGCAAGAAGAGCAGCGAGCTCTTCCGGCAGGTCCGCCGGATCAGCGACATGGTGCGCCTGGTCAGCGTCCGGCAGAAGGAACCGCTCGGGCTCGGCCATGCGGTGCTCGCGGCCAAGCCGGCCATCGGCGACGAATGGTTCGGCGTCCTGCTCGGCGACGACCTGATCGATTCCGACGACCCGGCCATCGGACAGCTCGCCCGCGTGGCCACGCAGACGGGAAAAGCGGCGGTGGCGCTGATGCCGGTGCGCGACGACCAGACGCACATGTACGGCGTGGCCGCCGGTCAACCGCAGGCGGACGGGAACATCCTCGTCGACCGCATCGTGGAGAAACCTCCGCGGGGATCCGCCCCCTCCAACCTGGCGGTGGTGGGCCGGTACCTGCTGCCTCCCGACGTCTTCGGCATCCTCGAGAAGGTGAAGCCGGGAGCGGGAGGCGAGATCCAGCTCACCGACGCTCTCGCGGTCCTCGCGCAGCAGGGCCGGCTGATCGGCGTCCGCTTCCAGGGCGAGCGCCACGACGCCGGCGACCGGCTCGGCTACCTCCAGGCGAACCTCGCCTACGCCCTGAAGCGGCCGGAGCTGCGCGATCCGTTGCTCGAGTACCTGCGTCAGGTGGTGAAGCAATGAAGCTCCTCGCCGCGCTTCTTCTCGCGTACGTGCCTTCCGCGGAGTCGCTGCTCAAGCAAGCAGCGGCCCGGGCGCAGACCCTCGCGCGCACCCGCGAGGTGACTTTGTCCGGCGCGCTGGCGGTCGGCGGAGATCCGCAGCGCAACGCGCACCTCGTGCTGCGTTTTCCCCTCCAGTGCCGCCTCGACGGCGAGGGCGGCCTCTCGCTCTCGGTCAAGGGGACGGTCGAGAACCCCGGTGCCGTCGGCGAAGGCACTGCCGGTCCTGCGCTCCGGTTGCTCCAGCTGGCCTGCCCCTTCCTCGCCCACCGCGGAATCCCCAGCGCCGAGGGTCAACAGATGTTCCGGGCGGCCGCCCACGCGGTGGGTGCGGACGTGGCCGCGGGCGCCGGACTGTCGCGATTCGGCGACCGGGTCACCTGGGTGCTCGGCGCTCCGGCACACGATCTCTCCACTCCGCAGCTCTGGCTGTACAAGGACAACAATGCGCCCGCGCGGCTGATCGCGCAGGGCGGCGCCGACCTGCGCCTGTTGGAGTACGGCAATCCCGCCGCGGGGGAGTGGTTTCCTCGCGTCATCGAGCTGTGGACGTCGGGTCAGCTCGCCGCCCGCTTCGAGGTGCTGGAGGCGAAGGGCGTGCGCGCGGCGTCGCAGGAAGAGGAAGACGATTCCCGCGAATGAGCTGTACGCGGTCGCGCTGAACGTTCCCGCCGCGGAAGGAATCTTCACCTACCGCATCGCGGCCGAGCTCGGCGTGGCGGAGGCAGGGCGGCGCGTCCTGGTTCCTCTCGGGCGCCGCACCGAAACCGGGATCGTCGTCGGTCCCGCCCAGCCGCAGGAGGAGGTGCGCGACGCCATCCGGCTGCTCGACGAAGCTCCGCTCCTGACTCCCGAGATCGTCGGCCTCGCGCGGTGGGCGGCGGCGCACTACCTCGCTCCATTGGGACCCGCGTTGAAAGCGGCGCTCCCGCCCGGAATGGACGTCCGCGACGTCTTGATTCCAAGGCTGACGGATGCGGGGCGGCAGGCGCTCGAGGGAGGGCAGCTCGATCTTCCGGGGCAGGAGGAGGAGCTGCGCCGCGCGCTGCGGAAGGTGGTCGCCGGGACGAAGCTGGCGCGGGCGCATCTCGGCGATCTGGCCAAGCGCGGCCTGGTGACGTTGGCGCGCGAGGAAGCGCGGCCGCGGGTGGCGGAACAGCTCGTCGAGATGGCCGCGGCGGTGCCTCCTGCGTCGGCGGAGTCGCCGCGCCGGGCTCCGCGGCAGGCGGAGGTGCTGGCCTGGCTCCTCGCGCGAGGCGAGGCCGTCCCGGTCGAGGAAGTGGTCGCCGCGTTTCCGCGGGCGCGGCCGCATTTGCGCGCGCTCGCCGCTCGCGGGCTCGTCCGGCTCGAACGGGTCCCCCCCGGGCCGGCGCGGGTCGTCGAAGGTCCCTGGGGAGATCAGCGGCACGATCCGACGGACGCGCAGGCGCACGCCTTGCGGGAGCTCAGCGCGGCCACCGATGCGCGGGTGTTCGCTCCGTTCCTGCTCCACGGCGTGACCGGGAGCGGAAAGACCTGGGTCTATCTCGAGGCCATCGCGCACGCGCGCGCCAGTGGGCTCGGCGCGTTGGCTCTGGTCCCGGAGATCGCGCTGACGCCGCAGCTCGCCGGCCGTTTCCGCGCCCGGTTCGGTGGGGACGTCGCGGTGCTCCACTCCGGGCTGTCCGCGGGCGAGCGCGTCGCCGAGTGGCACCGGGTGCGCGACGGCCGTGCCGGGATCGTGGTCGGCGCCCGCAGCGCGGTCTGGGCACCCGTACGGCAGCTCGGGATCATCGTCGTCGACGAGGAGCACGAGCCTTCGTACAAGCAGGAAGACCGGCTGCGGTACCACGCCCGCGACCTCGCTCTGGTCCGCGCGCAGCGGGCAGGCGCGGTGGCGGTGCTCGGCAGCGCGACGCCGTCGCTGGAGACGCTGCGGCGCGCGCAGGAAGGGAAGCTGCGCGTCCTGCGACTGCCGGAGCGCGTCGAGGCCCGGCCGCAGCCGCCCGTCACGGTGGTGAGAAGGCCTGTCTCCGACCAGCTCTTGACGGCGGACCTGTCGGCGGCGTTGCGCGAGACGGTCTCGCGCGGAGAACAGGCCATCCTCTTCCTCAACCGCAGGGGGCATACGCGTATCCTGCTCTGCTCCGCCTGCGGCGCCGCCGTCGGGTGTCCCAACTGCTCGGTCGCGCTGGTGCTCCACCGCGCCGGCAAGGAGCGCCTGCGCTGCCATCTCTGCGGACACGACGAGGCGCCTCGCCGCGCCTGTGCCGCCTGCGGCGCGGTCAAGCTCGCTCCGCTCGGGGGCGGGACGGAGAAGGTCGAGGAGCAACTCGAGGCCGTGGTGCCGCAGGCGCGCGTGGCGCGGCTCGATCGCGACGCCGCGGGCGGCCCGGGGCAGGCAGCCGCGGTGCTTGCGCAATTCGCCCGCCGGCAGATCGACGTGCTCGTCGGAACGCAGATGGTTGCCAAGGGCCACGATTTTCCCGGCGTGACGCTGGTGGGGGTGCTCGACGCCGACGGGCCGCTTCACCTGCCGGATTTCCGCGCGGCGGAGCGTTGCATCCAGCTCCTCTCCCAGGTCTCGGGCCGGGCGGGTCGCGGCGATGTGCCCGGGCGGGTGCTGGTGCAGGCGTTCAAGCCCGATGCGGTCGCGCTCGACTACGACGCGTTCGCGGCAGAAGAGCTGCGACGTCGGGAGAGGCTGCGCTTTCCGCCGTTCGTGCGCCTCGCCGCGGTCCGATTGTCGGGAAATTCGGAAGTGCGCGTGCGCGGCGCCGCGGAACGCGCCGCGTCGGCGGCGCGCCGGTTCGCATCGGGAGGCGACGCGCTCGATGTCCTCGGCCCGGCGCCGGCGCCGCTGGCGAAGGTGCGTGGAAAGCATCGCTGGCAGCTGTTGCTCAGGGCGCCAGACCACGCGCCGCTCCACCGCGTCGGGCGCGCCCTGCAGGCCTCCCATCGGGTGCCGGGTGTGCAACTGGCGGTCGACGTGGACCCGGTGGCGCTGCTTTGACGCCCCGTCGGTCACTGAATCGGAGGCGGCGCTTCGGAATCCCATTCTGGCGGTGACCCCACGCCATGAATATACTGGCCTATTACCGCCCGGTTGGACGGCCGGGGAGCGAGAAAGCATGGCATTGCGAGAAATCATCATCTGGCCCGACCCCCGCCTGAAGCAGAAGGCCAAGCCTGTCGGCGACGTCGACGCCAGGATTCGCAAGCTCTGCGACGACATGGCGGAGACGATGTACGAGGCCAACGGCGTCGGGCTCGCGGCTCCGCAGGTCGGCGTGCACCTCAACGTGATTGCCATGGACGTGGATCAGCGCGCCGCCGCCGAGGGCGAGGAGCCGAAGAAGAAGGGCGAAGGTCTGTTCTGGCTGATCGACCCGGTGCTCAAGCTCGGCGAGGGCGAGTTCACGTACACGGAGGGGTGCCTCTCCGTCCCCGACGAGTACGAAGAAGTGACGCGCTTCGGCCATATCGTCGTCGAGTACACGGACCGGGATGGCAAGCGGAAGCAGAAGGAAGCGACGAACACCCTCCTTTCCGTCTGCGTCCAGCACGAGATGGACCATCTGCACGGCAAGCTCTTCGTCGACCATCTGAGCGCGCTCAAGCGCGAGCTGATCCGCCGGAGGATGAAGAAGCTGAAGACGCAGCGGGAGGCTGAACGCAAGGGTGAGGCCACCGCGCTCTGAGGTCTCGGCTCGATCCGGCCACCGGAATCCGATTGAATCGCGGGAACCCCGGCGCGTCCCATGACTCTGGAAGGAGCGCGCCATGCTCGCGTTGGTCGCCGTCCTCCTTTGTGCGCCGCCCGTCGGGCAGCTCCTGGAGCTGCGCGAAGGGACGCTGACCTATACCGTGGTGCACAAACTGCATGAGGTGCGGGGAACGACCCGGCAGGTGGAAGGACGCGCTCTGGCCCAGCCCGACGGAACCATTCGGGTGCAGGTGCGCGCGAAAGTGGCTTCGTTCGACAGCGGGAACTCGAATCGCGACGAGCACATGCGGGAAGCGACGCACGAGCCCGTGCATCCGTACGCGGAGGTGAAGGGCACGCTTTCCGGCGTCAACCTCCCCCTGCGGCAGATGCAAGAGGCGACGTTGCACGCTACCGTGGAGCTCAATGGCGAAAAGCAGACGCAGGATGTGCCGGTGAAGCTCGAGCCGGCCGAGGCGGGAGTTCGAGCCACCTTCTCGTTTCCCTTCAGTCTCGACGCCTTCAAGGTGGAGCGACCGGAGCTGCTGCTGATCAAGGTCGACGACCGGGCGACCATCGCCGGCGATCTCCGCTTCGAGGCCGCCAAGTGATCGCGCTTGCGGTGACGCTCGTGCTCTCGCTGCAAGGCGAGCAGCCGGCACCTCCGCAGCCGGCTCCCGAGGACATCGAGCTCCTTCCCACCCCCGCCGCTCCCGATGCCGAGACCGTGGCGCAACAGCAGCAGCTCGATCGCGAGCTGCGGACGCGGCGGAAGATGCTCCAGCTGCATCAGCTCGGCGGAATGCTGACGCTCGCCACCCTCGGCGCAACGGTGATCTTCGGACAGCTGAACTACATCGACAAGTACGGTGGCGGGGGCGATACCGGACGTTGGTACGACTGGCATCGCTTCAGCGCGTTCACCGCCGCCGCTCTCTTCGCCGGTACGGGCGCCCTCGCATTGTTCGCTCCCAGCCCGCTGGAGAAGCGCAAGCGGCTCGACACGGTGATGCTGCACCGGATCGCGATGGGTGTCGCCACGGTCGGGATGGTGACGCAGATCGTCCTTGGCTTCGTCACCGCGAGCAAGGGTGGATCGATCTCCCAGCGCGACTTCGCGCTGGCGCACCAGATCGTCGGCTTCGCCACCTTCGGCGCCACCGCCGTGGGATTCGGAGTCCTCACCTTTTGATCGCTGCTACGCTCCGCGCGTGGAGGACCGGAACCGGGCGCATCATCGCCGCGATCGCCTCGGCGCGAAACGCCGATTCGACGAAGTCGAGTGCACCGTCTCCCACCTGTTGCGGTTTCCCCATCCGGCGCTCGGCGGCCGCCGGTACGGCGAGGCACTGCTGCAAGGCCTGGGCGCCCGCGGCCTCGGGCCCGGCCGCAGCGGCGCCGTCGAGATCGGCGGCGGCGCCGGTCACGTGGCGGAGGCCGCCTGGCGCGGCGATGCGGGACCGTTCACCAAGGCCCGGTGGACGGCGATCGACCTGTCGCCGTCCCTGATCGCGGCGCAGCGACGTCGCGCACAGGAACCTTCCCAGCCGGGCGGCCGGCATCCGCGCTGGTCGGGGCTGCGCGCGGACTGCCTGGATCTTCCGCTCGCTTCGCATTCCATCGACGGACTGGTCCTCGCGAACGAGGTGATCGCCGATCTTCCCGTCGAATCGGGCAGGAACACCGGCGCCATCCGCCTGATCGGCGAGCTCGCGCGCGTCCTTCGCAGCGGTGGCGCCGCGCTGCTCACGGAGTTCGGCGGGGACTTCGCCCCGGGTCCGATCCGTCTCCTCGGCGCCTTCGCCGAAGGCGAGCACGTGGAGTGGTCGATCGATTTCCGGCAGCTTCGCGCGGCGGCGGCGGCGGCCGGCCTCCTCGTGGAAGAGCTTCCGCTGCACGAGCTCCTCGGCACCGATCTCTCCGTCCGCTGCGCCAGCTATACCGACCTGTGGAGGCTGCGCCGTTTCGCTTCCTGCGAAGTCTTCGCCGCGCCCGAGGCCGAGGTCCGCCGGCGCTTCCCGCTGCTCTCACGGGTGCTCGCCCTCGAGCTGCCGCCGCTCGGGTCTCCACGATGGCCGGACGCCACCGCGCCCGCCGGATTCGCGCAGCTCTTCCGGGCGCTGATCCTGCGCCAGCCCTGAAAGGCGCACCGCCGCGCAGCAGGGCGCACAAGTGCCCGCAGTGACGCACGTTTCACTCGCTCGCCTCCGTGGCCGGGGCAGCCGTTTTGTCGCTCCCGGAAGTGGGGTTCGGTAGCGTCGTCCATGCCTCTGCCGAATGGAGAAAACATGCGATTCACCGTCATCGCCGCCGCCGCGTTCCTGATCGCCAGCGCGGCCATCGCGCAGGAACAACACCCGCCGGAGACGAGCGGAATGAGCGGCCAGAATCAGCCGGACGCCGCCGCCGGCAATCAGGCCTTTGCGGATCCGTCGCTGCTCTTCAGCGGCACCCCGGGCGCGTTCATCGGGCTCGCGGTCAACAACATCCAGGGCGAAGGCTCCTACGCCTCCACGGTGATCAATACCGAGTTCAGCCTGGGACCGGTGGGCGTCGGCCTCTCGCTTCCGCTCAACCTGCTCCTCTGGAACAACGATCAATGCTGCACCGGCGCGTACACGCGCGACTCGAAGACGTATGGCGGGATCCTCCGCCGCCGCGACTGGGACGAGGCGCAGGACTATACGAAGCTCGTCCGCTTCGTCCGCTACGGCAACAAGCGCGATCCGCTGTACGTGCTCGCGGGCCAGCTGTGGGGCGCCTCGATCGGACACGGCACGCTGGTCAACCGGTATTCGAACTCGCTCAGCCTCGACCACCCCAAGGCCGGCCTCGCCATGGACGTGAACACGGAGTGGGCCGGCGTCGAGACCCTGACGGACTGGGTGGGCAATCCGACCTTGATGGCCGGCCGCGCATATGTCCGGCCGTTCGGCGGAACCCCCGTGCTTCGCGGTTGGGCCATCGGCGTGAGCGGCGCGGTCGATCGCAGCGCCCCGATCGGCGTCGCGGGGCCGCTCCAGTCGGACGGGGAGGGGAACCCGATCATTCCCAACCACCAGGCCATCTACGCGGGCGGCATCGACACCGAATACGAGGTGCTGCGCAACTCGCTGATCAGCCTGATCCCGTATGCCGATTTCAACCGCATCGCGGGAGCCGGAAACGGCATCCACGCCGGCGTTCTCGCCGACGTCCGCGTTCCGGTGCCGCTTCTCGAGCTGAACGTCCAGGCGAAGCTCGAGTATCGGATGATGCAGCCCGGCTACATCCCCGAATACTTCGATCAGGTCTACGACCTCGGACGCGTCCAGTACGCGGTCCAGACGCCGACGGGCTCGGCTTACGTCTCGAAGTACGATGCGGCGCAGGCGGCCCACGGCGGCGACACTTCCTTCAGCCAGCGCGGTTACTACGGCGAGCTGGCATTCGGGTTCGCGGGACTGGTGCAGATCGGCGGCCTCTACCAGGACCGACAGGGTGACCCGAACGGGGCGTCCTTCGGCCTCTTCGCGACGGTGCCGAAGTTCGACGTGATCAAGGCGTCGGCATACTACCTGCGCAAGAACATGAAGAGCGGGTTCGACGACGCGTTCCGCCTCGACGAGCGCTCGCTGCTCGCCGCCTCGCTGGCGTACAAGGTCTGGGGCCCCGTTTACTTCCGGGCGGATTTCCGCCGCCAATGGGTGCTGCAGCCCGGCCAGACGCAGATCACGGCGGTCGACAGCTTCACCGCCGGAATGGCGACGTTCATCGCCTTCTGAGGCCGGCCGCCGCGTCGAGTGACATTCGGGGCGTCTTTCCTTATCTTCCCGCCCCCATGCCGACGCCCTGGAAAGCGGCCGACATCCGCGAATCCTTCCTCCGCTTCTTCGAAGAGCGGGGGCACAGGCGAGTGAAGAGCTCCTCGCTCGTTCCGCAGAACGATCCGACGCTGCTCTTCACGAACGCCGGCATGAACCAGTTCAAGGACGTCTTCACCGGGCGCGAGACCCGCGACTACAAGCGCGCGGTCTCTTCGCAGAAGTGCGTCCGCGCCGGCGGAAAGCACAACGACCTCGAGAACGTCGGATTCACGGCCCGGCACCACACCTTCTTCGAAATGCTCGGGAACTTCTCCTTCGGGGACTACTTCAAGAAGGAGGCCATCGCCTGGGCCTGGGAGTTGGTCACCCGTGTCCTCGCCATGCCCGCCGACCGGCTCGCCGTCACGGTCTTCCGCGACGACGACGAGGCGGAGGCGCTCTGGCGCTCGATCGGCGTCCGCAAGGAGCGCATCTTCCGGCTGGGCGAGAAGGACAACTTCTGGGCGATGGGACCGACCGGACCCTGCGGGCCGTGCAGCGAGATTCATCTCTACCGGCTCGCGGGAGGCAACCAGGCGCAGATCGACGAGCACGCCCACCGCTTCTTCGCTCTCGATCAGGCCGAGCAGCTCGGCAGCGACTCGTGGATGGAGCTGTGGAACCTGGTCTTCATGCAGTTCGAGCGGAAGGAACCGGATGGTCCGCTGAGCCCACTGCCGAAGCCGTCGATCGACACCGGTGCCGGCCTCGAGCGCGTCGCCGCCGCCGTCCAGAACGTTCCCTCGAACTACGACACGGACCTTCTCCGCCCGCTGATCGACGAAGCTGCGCACATCTCGGGGAAGACGTATTCGCCGACCGACGCCGTCGACGCGCACGGCCCCTCGGCGTCGATGCGCGTAGTCGCCGACCACTCCCGCGCGGCCGCGTTCCTGCTGGCCGACGGCGTCCTGCCCTCCAACGAAGGCCGCGGTTACGTGCTGCGGCGGATCCTGCGGCGCGCGATCCGTCACGCGCAGCGGCTTTCGCCCGAGCCATCGTTGTATGCCCGCGTCTGCGCGAAGGTCGTCGCGATCATGGGAGACGCTTATCCGGAGCTGGTCTCCTCGCGCGCGCGGATCCTCGAGACCGTCCAGCACGAGACCGAGCTGTTCCTGCGCACGCTGGACCGCGGCAACGCCATTCTCGCGGAAGAGATCTCCCGCGGCAGGCAGGTCTCCGGGGAGTTGGCGTTCAAGCTCCACGACACCTACGGATTTCCCCTCGACCTGACCCAGGTCATCGCGGCGGAGAACGGCGCGACCGTCGACGTCGACGCTTTCGAGAAGCTGATGGACGAACAGCGCGCCCGCGGAGCCTTCGCCGGCTCGGGCGAGGCTGCCGTCGCCGACGTGCACAGGATCCTCGCCAGCGAGATGGGGGAGAACGAATTTCTCGGATACCAGGAGGTCGCATCGGAGGCGACGCTCCGGGCGATCCTCGTCGGCGGAAAGAGGGTGCCGAAGATCTCCGCCGGAGAGGAAGGAGAGCTGACTTTCGACCGGACTCCTTTCTACGGCGAGTCCGGCGGGCAGCTCGGCGACACCGGCTTCGTGACCAGCAACGCTTCGCGGGCGCGGATCCTCGACACCCAGCGCCCCGTTCACGGCCTGATCGTCCACAAGGCAAAGGTGCTCGAGGGAACGTTCACGGCGGGCGAGAAGGTCGAGCTGATCGTCGATGCCGACCGGCGGGCAGGGCTGCGCCGCAACCACAGCGCGACGCACCTGTTGCACCGGACCCTGCGCGAGGTCCTCGGCGAGACCGTGAAACAGGCGGGATCCGTCGTGGCTCCCGACTACCTGCGCTTCGACTACACGGCGTACCAGCCGCTCACCGACGAGCAGCGCATGGAGATCGAGCGGCGCGTCAACCAGCTGGTCTACGAGAATCACGAGGCCGAGACGAAGGTGATGGATCCGGAATCGGCGATGAAGTCCGGTGCCATCGCCTTCTTCGGGGACAAGTACACGCAGCTGGCCAAGGTGCGCGTCCTGCAGATCGGCCCGTCGGTCGAGCTGTGCGGCGGCACGCATGTCTCGCGGTCGGGAGACATCGGCTTCTTCAAGGTCGTCAGCGAGGGCGCGATTGCAGCCGGCGTCCGCCGCATCGTGGCGGTGACGGGCCCTGAGGCGCTGAAGCTGGTGCACGAGGAAGAGCAGCAGCTCGCGCGCGCGGCGGCCGCGCTCCGCACCGCGCCCAAGGAAGTCGCCACCCGCGCCGAGCAGGCCGCGAGCCGGATCCGGGAGCTCGAACGGGAGCTGGAAGCGCTGCAGCGGAAGCAAGCCGCGGCGAAATCGAGCGAGCTGGCACAGGGGGCGCGCGAAGTGCGCGGCGTCAAGGTCGTGTCGGCACGCCACCACACCGGAGAGCCGGAGGCGTTGCGGGAGCTGGCCGACAAGCTGCGGGACCAGCTCCGGAGCGGCATCGTCGTGCTCGGAGGCGAGAAGGACGGCAAGGCCAACCTGCTCGTCGCCGTCACCAGTGATCTTTCCAAGAAGTACCCCGCCGGCAATCTGGTGAAGGAACTGTCGAAGACGCTCGGCGGACGAGGCGGCGGAAAACCCGAGCTCGCGCAGGCGGGCGGCGGCGATCCGGCACAGCTCGACGCTGCGCTGGCCCGCGCCTACGAGCTCGTCTGAAGCCACTGCGCGAGCGTGCGCTGCGCTCGCGCGGGGTCCGGCGACTCGATCCGGACCTGCTTCTTCCGGCTCCTGGCACCGCTGATCAGGACGCATCGCCTGCGGGGCACCCGCAAGGCTTCTGCCAGAAACCCGAGCAGCGCATCGTTGGCCGCGCCGTCAACCGCGCGCGCGGCGATGCGGATCCTGATCGCTTCGGCGTGGATCCCATGCGTCTCGGTGCGGCGCGCGCCCGGCTGCGCGTGCACCGAGATCTCCAGATCGGGCCCGACCCATCGATAAATTGACACGTGCGCTCCTTTGATCGCCCGGTCCGATTTTGACACCATGGTCGCGTTTCGGGACCCTTCTCTCGCAGCTCGCGCCTCTGAGCGGTCCGGCATGGCGGCTGCAGACGTTCCTCCGCGCCGCGTCCGCGGCCACCTCGGAGGACTTGATGCACGACGAGAAGCTCTTCTCCGCTGCCGGCGATCCGCTGCGTTACGTCGACGCGCGGTTCGAGCCGGTGGACCCGCTCTTCGACGCCGACGAGCCGGTGGTCGCGTTCTTCCGTCGCAGAAAACCGCGGTCGAGCGCAGCGGCGGCAGCCGCCATCGCCGCTTGTCTCGCGTGCAGCGGCGAACATCCGGCTGCGACTCCCGCGCCGGACGCCATCCTGGTGCAGCTCGAGCGCGGCGCGGCGCCGCCGCCCACGGTTGCACGGGACGACGTCGGTCCGCCCATCGTGCCGCTTCCCACGCTCGCACCTGAGGAGGACGCGCCTCTGCTCCGCGTGCCCATCGAGGCCGGGACGGACCCGGTGGCAGCAGCCGCGGAGGCAGCCGCGAGCGCCGGCGTCTCCTTCGCGGAACCCATCTACGTCTACCAGACGCGCCGCGTCCCGAACGATCCGAGGTATGGCGACCTCTGGGGGCTGGAAAAGATCGGCGCGCCTTCGGCCTGGGCGCGCTCGACAGGCGAGCGCTCCGTGGTCGTCGCGGTGGTGGACGACGGCGTCGCCACGGATCATCCCGATCTCGCCTCGAACATCTGGCGCAACCCGTCGGAGCTCGAAGGCAACCGGCGGGACGACGATCTCGACGGTTACGTGGACGACGTCAACGGCTGGGATTTCGTGGACGACGACAACGATCCGTCGCCGGCGAAATCGGGAGAGGAACGCTGGCACGGGTCGCACGTCGCCGGCACCATCGGAGCCGCCGGGGACAATCGCCTCGGCGTCGTGGGCGTGAACTGGAAGGTGGCGCTGATGCCGTTGCGGGCCATCGGGACGCGCGGCGGGCGCACGGATCATCTCGCGAAGGCCATCGACTTCGCCACCGAGCACGGAGCGCGGGTGATCAATGCGTCCTGGGGCGGTGCCGGCAACAGCCAGGTCATCGCGAATGCGGTCGCGCGCGCCAATCGCAAGGGCGTCCTCTTCGTCGCTGCTGCCGGAAACGACTCCGCTCCGTCTCCGTCGTTTCCCGCGAATCTAGGAATTGAAAACGTCATTTCGGTCGGCGCCACCACTCGCGAAGACCGGTTGGCTGTCTTCTCCGACCGCGCCGCCATGGTCGCGGCGCCCGGAGTCGACATCCTCTCCACCACTGCGCCGGGCAGATACGAAAGCTACGAGGGAACGAGCATGGCGGCGCCGCACGTCGCCGGTCTCGCTGCGCTTCTCTGGGCAACCCATCCGGCGGCGACGCTCGCGCAGGTGCGGAAGGCCCTCTTCGACTCGGCCGTTGCCGTCCGTGGCGTCGAACGCGGACGCGTCGATGCCATGCGCGCCCTGGCGGCGCTCGATCATGACGCGGCGCCGGGGGCCGCTTCCTTGAGGCTCTCGCGCGACGCGCTCACTTTCAATGTGCGCCCCGGCCGCATGCCGCGAGCCCAGACCATTACGCTCCACACCGATGGAGGTGGTTCGACGGCGTTCACGGTCGCCGCCGACCAGCCATGGATCGTTCCGGGCAAGACGAAGGCGGAGACGCCGGCGCGCATCACCATTCGCGTCGATCCCGCTGGATTGCGGTCGGAGACGAGCGAGGGGCACGTCACCTTCACCGTCGAGGGCAAATCGGCTGCCACGCTCAAGGTCACCGCACGAGCCGGCGCCGCACCCCTTGTCGCCGTCCAAGGCGAAGGGTGCGACTTGCGCGAGGGCAAGCTTCACGCCCGCGCCGGAGCGGGCTGCGCGGTGACTTTCGCGGACGGCGAAACCGCAGACGTGACCTGGGTCTTTCCGGACGGCGCGCAGGTCTCCGGAGGGCGGATGTACGGTCAATTCGTTCGTCGGGGCGAGTTCCAGCTGGTGCTCGGTTCCAGCGAGGGCGATACGGATTCGCTCCCCGTGGTCATCGAGTGATTGGTTCTGTGCGATGGTGCGCGCCATGCCGGCGCGACAGCTCTGGGCCTTTCTCACCGAGCGCGACGTGCGGGAGCTGATCGATCAGATCGGGGCGCGGGAGCCGGGTCTGGCGGTATCGCAAGGGCGGTATCTGCGCGGCGAACCGCAGGCGCTCCTGCGCGATCCGCGGGCGCTGGAGCGGCGCGATTCACTGCCGGGGGAACGCCGTCTCTATCTCTTGCACGCGAAGTACAGCGCCGACATCGTCACCCATTTGCAGCCGGCAGGGCCGTTCGCCGGCTGGACGCAGATCGACGAGGAGAAGACGGATTGCATCGTGATCCGTCTGAAGCAGGCGCCCGAAGGGGAGCTGGAGCCGGCGCGCATCTATGCGCATGTCACGTATTGGAGAGCGGCGGACAAGGAGCGCAAGCGGCCGATGTTCTCGATCTGGGCGAGCCAGACGCTGAAATGGATGGCCGCGAGACTGCCGCCGACGTCAGCGAAGATGATCCGGATCGGCGCCGACGCCTTGGCGCAGGCGAAGGGCGGCCAGGTCCGCCTCAGGTATCTCTACCGCACCATCCAACCCTAGCGCGCCGGCTGTCCCGCAGCGCCGCGGCGGTCCGCGCCCTGGCTCGGGACTAGACGTCGAGGATGAGATACCCGAGCGGTTTCTCCAACCTGCGCAGTACCGGCAGGGCGACGTTGACCACCGGGACACCGCCGCGGGTCGCCCCGCGCAACGTCCCGCGATGAGCATGGCCGTGGACGGCGAGGTTGGGTCGGAGCTGATCGAGCGGGCCGGAAAGGCGGGTGGCGCCGAGGAAGGGGAAGATCTCCAGCGGCTCGCCTTCGAGCGTCTGCCGGCACGGCGAATAGTGCAGCAACGCCACGCGGTGGCGGGTACGGAGCTGGAACAGCGCCTTCTCCAGCTTGAGCTCCTCGGCGATGCAGGCGTCGACGAACGCCTTCATCGCTTCCTCCCCGAACCGCTGCAGTTGCGCCAGCTCGAATCCGCCCGCGAACCCCTTGATGCCGGCGACACCGAGGTCGTTGAGCGTCCACGGCTCTCCGTCGAGCACGTGCACTCCGGAATCGCAGAGGATTTTCTTCACCTCGGCGGCCGTGCCACCCTCGTAATCGTGATTGCCGAGCACCGCGCACTTCACCATCTTGATCTGCGACAGCTCCTCGGCGAGCCAGCTTGCCTCTTCCACCGTGCCGTGGTCTGTCAGGTCGCCGGCGAGCAAGAGCACTTCGGCTTCCTGGTCCACTCCCGAGAGGGCGACGGCGATGTTGCGGCGCGTGTCCGCCCGGCAATGGAGATCACCGACTGCGGCGATGCGCATCGTGCGTTCCTCGATCGGGATACTCGACCGGGTAGGTCCGATCGCCGGTCCAGCCCTCGGTCTCCGTCTCGCGGGCGTCCCGATACCCCTCGACGTTCGTCTCGTGCAGGTACTGCTGCCGCGAAAGCAGCGTTCCGCGGCAAACGCGGTCCGCGCCTGCGGGCTCGGACTCGCGTTGCTCGAGGCGCCGGATGAGCTCGCGCATCACCGCCTCGGGAACCTGATCCTTCTCGCAGGAAAAGGCGTATCGGTACGTGATCAGGTGGACGAGAAGGACTTCCCAATGGCGCTCCCCGAAGCGCTTCAGCAGATGGTCCCAGTCGAGTTGCCGGCCTTTGCAGCGCAGCAAATGGTGGATATCCGCGCCGTCGAACCTCTCGCGCTCCTGGATGAAAGCCTTCTGCCAGATCATCTCTTCCGCCGGCACGATCAGCGCCTGGAGCCCGAGCACGGTGCCAGGGGCGGCCCGGCTGCGCCATTGCTCGTCCACCGTTGCGATGCCGTTCCCGGAGGAGAAGATCAGGTCGACGAACCAGGGGCCCGAGTACGCCTTGGCCAGCCAGATCTCGTCGGTCATCTCCGTGCGGTACCCGGCGCGCGCCAGCACGTCGAGCGCGCGCTGGACCTGGTCCTTGCGCAGGAACAGGTCGAGATCCTTGGTGTCACGCCAGATGCCGGTGTGCGTCTTCAGGGCGTACGCGCCGCCGACCAAGGGCTCGAACCCCTGCTCCTGGAGAAGGCGCAGCGCCTCTCGGTGCGCCTCGTGCTCCGCTTGTCCCGCGGCGCTCTGCTGCTCCGGCGCGATCTGCACACGGGCAAGGTGGGGATGGAGGGAAGCGAGGGCAAACAGGCTCGCAACAGACATCGAGCGATCCTGCGCGTCGAAGCCGGTCACCGTGCGTGCGAAACACGGCGCCGCCCGCCCGACGTCCGGACGCGACGGGCAGGCAAACGCCGCCCCGCCTTGCGGGCCGGGGCGCGCCCACGACCCCGCCCCGACGGGCGCGCCCGCCATCTCGGCTGACACGACGGGCAGTAGTAGGTGCTCCTGCCACCCTGCACGATGCGTTCGATGGCCGTCCCGCACGTGCTGCAGGGTTCTCCAGCGCGGTCGTACACGAGGAAGACGTTCTCTCCACCCTCTTCGACGTAGGTGATCGGCTCCGGGCTGTCCTCGTCCGTCAGCGTCGCGCGCAGCGAGGCGCCGATGGCCTCGGCGAGCCGCTCCGTCTCCTCGCGCGTCATCGAATGGGCCGGCCGCCGTGGATCGATGCCCGCGCGGTGAAGCGACTCGGAGACCTGGATGTTCCCCAGACCCGCCAGGGTCCGCTGGTCCATCAACGCCTCCTTCATCGACCTCCTGGTCCGCGACAACACCGCATGCAGGCGATCCACGTCGATCCCCTCGAGCGGATCGGGACCGAGCGCCCGCAGCGCCTCGGAGGCGCGGAGCTCCGGGATCCTGCCGCGGATCAGTCGCCCGAACAGGCGCATGTCGCGGTAGTCCACCGCGTGTCCGTCCTCCAACGTCAGCGAGGCCCGCACGTGAGACGGTTTGGGCTCTTCGGTGCGACGGCGCACCCACTTCCCCGTCATCCCCAGATGCGAGATCAGTCCTTCGCCTCCGTCGAACGAAAGCAGCATCCATTTTCCGAGTCGCTCGATGCCCGCCAGCCGGCGACCGACCAGCCCGCCGAACCGGGCCTGTGTCTGACCGCGGATGACGCGCGACTTCTCGGCCCGGGCAGACACGATGCGGCGGCCTTCCAGCCACGACCGAAGCTGCCGCGACGCAATCTCCACCTCGGGAAGCTCGGGCATGCCCGCTCAGATGTCACGCAGCGCGATCCGTTGCAACCCGTTCACGGAGGGCGGTCCGCAGCCGCCTCAGCGCAGCTCGCGCAGTCGAGGCGGGCAGGGTCCCAACGCCCCAGCGCGCCTCCGCATGGATGACGGCCACCTCGCCTGCCACCGGCACGCGCCGCGCGAGCTCGCGCGGCGTCGTCGCCGGCGCCACCTCGATGCCCGCGCGCCGCAGCAGAACCCGCGCCGCGCGCCAGAGTCGCAGGGCGCGCTCCTGATCGGCCGTCAGCGCCAACTCCCCTCCCCGCTTGCGCAGCCTGGCCCGGCGCCGCACCAAGACCGTGGCCAGAGCGCCGACCAGGACGACGGCGAGAGCCGTTGCCGCCAGTCGCGCTCGCCCGGCCGGAGCATTGTCCTTGCCCGCGAGGCGCCGTCCGGTCTCCTCGACGAGCTGTGCCAGACGCCGCATCGCGCGCGCCTGCGTGATCAAGTCGTAGTCGACGACGAACGCCCGCCAGCGCTGCTGCAGGCCGTCCCAGAACAGGATTGCCCGTGCCCGCAGCCCTTCCTGGGTGCTCCCCCGGGCGGACGCCGGCGTGGGATCGAGGCGGACGAATCCCGCCCCGGGAAAGTACACCTCGACCCAGCTGTGGGCGTCGCCGGCGCGGACCGCGTAGTATCCGGCGTCGGTGCGGCGGCCTCCGAAGTAGCCGGTGACGTTGCGCGCCGGGATGCCGAGCGCGCGCAGCATCAGCACCATCGCGGTCGAGAACAGCTCGCAATGCCCCGCCCGCCGGACGAAGAGGAAGTCGGCGATGGGATCGGCCACCTCGCCGGGAAGGTCACGGGTGTACCGCAGCGCCGTCCCCAGCCAGCTCTCGATCGCTGCTGCGGCGTCCGCCGGATCCTTCCCGCCGCCGAGACGCTGGGCCAGCGCCCGCACCCGAGCGTCGAGCGTGGACGGCACCTCGAGGTCCGCGGCCAGCCATTGCGGGTACCTCGCGCCGCGGCCCCGCAGGGCGCGCAGCTCGGGCTCGTCGCGGTCGACGGCGACGAAGTAGCGAAGGTCGCTGCCGTCCACCGGCTGGTAGAACAAATCGCCCGGGAAATTCCGGTACAACCGTTGCGCGGGCGGCCGCGGCGATCCCGGGCGGCGGAAGTCGACGCTGAGCGGCCATCCCTCCGGCGTCAGTACCACCCCATCCGCGAACAGACCCACGACCTCGATGTCCGCGCCCAGCAGCACCGGCGGCCGTTCTCGCCCGCGCTGCGGCAGGCGCACCACCGGGAGAGCGCCGCCCGGCTGCGACTTCCAGCCCTGCCCCGTCCATTGCGAGAGCGCCCGCGCGCGCCAGTGCATCCCGAGATCGCGCCGTCCGCCTCTCGGCTCGGGATCGAGCCGGACCCGCAGCACCACCCGTGGATCATCGGCGACGGTCCCGTGCCGCGAGAGGTCCACCCGGTCGCCCAGCCCCGCTACCGGCGCGTGGCGCGACGCTCGCCGCAGCCCGCCGATGCTGACGCGCGGAAAAGCGACGAACACCACCGCTGCTCCGGCGATCCCCGCCATCGAGAGCCCCGCGAGACCGCCGAGGAGCGCCGGCGTCGCGATGCGGCGTGAGCTGAGCAGCGCCGCCGATCCCGCGGGTCCCCGGCCCGCCTCGATGGCAGATCGCAGGTGTGTCAGCGCCAGCGCCCAGGTGCCGCTGATGGCGAACGCCAGAAAGGCGAAACCGAATGCAAGCTCCGCAGCGAGCGCCGCTCCGGCGCAGAGCAAGAGCAGCGAGAGCAACAGCAAGAGGACCTCGTCGCGGCCGGTCCTGCGATGCCAGAGGCGATGGATGCAGAGCAGCTCGGCGAAGAGCGCGGCAGCGAGAACGACGTCGACCTGCCCCGCGAATACCTGGGCCGCAAACACCAGCAGCGCTCCGCCGAGCAGCAGCGTCCATGCCCATTGCACGCGACCATGGAATCCGGAGCCGGGGATCGACGCCCCGACGACGGCGACCGGGAAGAGCGCCACCATCACCGCGCCCATCTCGCCAGAGACGGCGCAAGCCGCGAACGCGGAGAACGCCGTCAGCGTTCCCGCCCAGCGCTGCGCCTGGACCAGCGTGGGACCGCGTGCTCCGGGAGACTTCACCCGTGCACCTCGATCACCGCCGCCTCCGCTTCCGGCCGCGGTGACGCGGTGTCCGCGCCTTTCTCCTCCAGCAAGGCGAGTAGCCGCAGCGCGGCGCAGCGCTGCGCCTCGCCGCTGCCCGCCGCGAGAAATTGGCCGGCGACGGCGAGCGAGACCTCTGCGCCTCCGTCGAGCTCGCGGACGACGAACGCGGCCGCCAGCTCGACGGCCCGTTCCAAAGCGTCTCCACGGAGCGTGCGGTGGTCGAGAACCACGCAGATGCGCTTGCGGCGTTCCTGCTCGCGATCGACGGCAATCAGGCGGCCGGCGCGGGCGGTGGACTTCCAATGGATGCTCCGAGCGTCCTCCCCCGGCCGGTGGTCGCGGAGCGAATGCACCTCGAGCCCGAGGCCGATGCGGTCCTCGGGCTGTTCACCGGCCCGCGCCAGCGACTGTGCGGAAAGACGCGGCGCAAGCACGACGCGCGGGAACACGATGATCTCGCCCGGCACATCGAGCGGTCGCGACTTCTCGAACAGCCCGAAGGGAGCCCTCGTCGCGACTTCCAGTTGCCGGAAGCGGTGCAGGCCGCGCCGCTGCGGCACGAATCGATAAGCGACCTCCCCGGACTCCCTGGCGGGGAGCAACACGAGAAAACCATGCCCGGCGACGTCGCCGCCGCGTTCGCGGATCTCCAGCGAGAACGACGGCGCGCGCTTCTTCCCGTTCCGCGCGCGCAGCCCGATCAGAGCCGGCTGCCCTGCCGTCGCCACAGCGGGAAGCCGCCGCTCGACATGGACTCCCCGCAGCGTCTGCTCGGACAGGATCCCGGAGACGATGATCGAGGCGAGCAGAAGACCGAGGACGAGGAACAGCAGGTTGTTTCCCGTATTCGTCGCCGCGAGGCCGATGCCGATGGTCAGGGCGGTATACCAGCGTCCCATCCGGGTGAACGCGAGCCTCCGCTTCCAGGCGGGCGTCACTCGGGCACCGGCACCTGCTCGACGAGGTCGCGGACCACGCGCTCTACCGCGAGACGCTCCAGCTCGCCTCCACCGGGCCCGCGGCCGGCGAGCACGATCCGGTGCGCGAGGGCCGGAACGCAGAGCTCCTTGACGTCGTCGGGCTCGACGTACCCTCGCCCGCGCAGGAGCGCCCGCGCCCGCGCCACGCCGAGGAGCGCGATGGCACCGCGCGGCGATGCACCGAGCGAGATCAGCGGCGTGCTTCGAGTGGCGGCGACGATCGCCAGCACGTAGTCGGCGATCTCCGGCGCCACGACGACGACCGCGACGGCGGCCTGGAGCCGCCGGACGTCCTGCGCGGAAGCGACCGGGTGCAGATGCGTCAGCTCCTGCTGCGTCCCACCTCCGAGGAGCAGCTCCCGCTCCACCTCCGCCGGCGGATAGCCGACGGAGAGGCGGAGCAGGAACCGGTCGAGCTGTGACTCCGGGAGAGGATAGGTCCCCGCGTGCTCGTGCGGGTTCTGGGTCGCGAGCACCATGAACGGCGCCGGGAGCGGGCGTCCCGCGCCGTCCACCGACACCTGGCCCTCGGCCATCGCCTCGAGCAGGCAGCTCTGCGTCCGCGGCGTGGTCCGGTTGATCTCGTCCGCCAGCACCAGGTTTGCGAAGAGCGGGCCGGGCTTGAACACGAAGCTGTTGCGGGCCTGGTCGTAGACGGAGACGCCGGTGATGTCGCCCGGGAGCAGGTCGCTCGTGAACTGGACGCGCGCGAACGCGAGATCGAGCGATCGCGCCAGCGCCTGCGCCAGCGTGGTCTTGCCGACGCCCGGGACGTCCTCGAGCAACAGGTGTCCTCCGGCGGCGAGGGCGGCGAGCGACAGCTCGACGATCTCCTGTTTTCCCTTCAGGGCGCGCGCGATGTTCGCTTCCAGCGCCGAGGCGACGCGACGTGCCTCTGGTGGCGTGAGCGGCGATCCGGTCGTCAGATCGACAAGAGTGATCTTCGCGGACGCGGCGCCGTTGTCGGGCGTCATCAACAGCAGATTAACCGATGCTCGGGCAGGGCCGCTTGTGCCAGACTGCGCACCCTTCCATGCTTCCGCCCACAGTCACGGTGACGCAGAAGGGAGCGGCGCGCGCCCGCGCCGGTCACCCGTGGATCTTCCGCGCCGACGTGGCGGACGCGCCGGACGGCCTCATCTCCGGCGCGGAAGTGCGGCTCGCGGACGCGCGCGGCAACTTCATCGCCAGGGGATTCTGGGCGTTGAAGAGCCCCATCGCGCTGCGGGTGCTGTCGCGGCAGGACTCCGCGCTCGACGAGGAGCTGCTCGCCTCGCGCCTGCGCCGCGCGTACGAACGGCGCCGGGCCCTGTTCCCCGGCGCCGACGCGTTCCGCCTGGCGCATGGAGAAGCGGACCTGCTGCCGGGCTATTTCGTCGACCTCTACGGCGACGTCGCGGCCGTGCAGCATCTCTCCGAGTGGGCGGAGGCCCGCCGCGAGCAGCTTGCGCGCATGGTCGTCGAGCTCACCGGAGCGCGCGCCGTGGTGGCCCGCGACGACGGGTCCGCCCGCGAATTCGAGCACCTCCCCCGCCGGGCGGAACCGCTCTTCGGGAACGGGTTCCGGGTCCGCTATCGCGAAGGCGAGATCGCGCTCGAGGCGGATCTGCTCGCCGACCACAAGACCGGCGGTTATCTGGACCAGGTGGAGAACCACCTCCGCGCCGGCGAGCTGGCACGGGGCGAAGCGCTGGACGCCTTCTGCTACCACGGCGGCTTCTCGCTACAGCTTGCGCGAAAGGCGAGGCATGTTCTCGCCATCGACCAGGATGCAGCTGCTGTGCAACGCACCCGCGAGAACGCGGGCCGCAACGACCTGCACAATGTGGAAGCCCGCGCGCAGAACGCGGTCGAGGCGCTGCGCTCCCTCGAGAAGGAGGGCCGCAAGTTCGACACGATCGTGCTCGATCCGCCGGCCTTCGCCAAACGAAGAGAGGGACTGGAGGGCGCATTGCGCGCCTATCGCGAGATCAACTACCGCGCCGTCCGCCTCCTGGCGCCAGGCGGTCTGCTCGTCACCTGCTCCTGCTCGGGCCGGGTGACGAGCGAGTTGTTCGGCGAGGTGGTCGCGTGGGCTTCGCAGGAGGCGAAGCGGCCGCTGCAGCTGCTGGAGCGGCGGGGCGCGTCGCGGGATCATCCGCCTCTGGTCGGCGTTCCCGAGACCGAATACCTGAAGGCCTGGTTTCTGGTCGCGCCTTAGCCCCGGCCGCCGACGGCGGCTCGGGGGCTACGCACTTTCTGGCTGTTTCCGCGGAGGCGGAGACGCCCTTTATCCCGTTTTCGAATCTGGCGGCTGCGAGATCGGCTGCCGCTGTTTCGACGCCGCCTCGCGGATCTGCTCGAAGATGCGCTTGGGGGGAGTCCATCCCCACTCCTGCTCGACGAGCGAGATCTTCTCCACTTCTGAGCGGATGCGCTGCCACTCCGCTTCCCCGATGTCGCAGAACGCTTCGACGCCGTGCGGATCGAGCTGCGTGCCCGCCACGCGCTGCATCTCCTCGATGGCTGCCGCGTGCGGTTGCGCCTTGCGGTAGGGGCGATCGCTGGTGATCGCGTCGTAGGTATCCGCCACGGCGAACAGCCGGGCGCCGAGGACGATCTGCTCTCCCTTCAGCCCGGCGGGATAGCCGCGCCCGTCGTACCGCTCCTGGTGCTGGAGCACGATCACGCTGGCATCGCGGAGGAACTCGATGCGCTGGAGCAGCGCCCACCCGAGCCGCGGGTGCTCCCGCATCTCGTGCCACTCCTCCTGGTCCAGCGGCCCGGGCTTGAGCAGCACGGCATCGCGCACGCCGATCTTCCCGATGTCGTGCAGCAGCGCGCCCATCTCGATGGTCCGCAGCTCGAGGGCGTCGCGAACGCCCATGTGCTCGGCGATCCGACGGGTGAATCGCGAGACGCGCCGCGAATGCCATTGCGTTTCGGTATCGCGATAGTCGAGCACGGCCACCATGCCGTCGAGCAGGTTGGTGGTGCGTTCCTCGACCAGCCGCTCGAGGCCCTTGTTCAGCGCGGCCAGCTCGGCGTTCTGCGACTGGACGATGGCGGTCAGCTGCCGGTTCTTCTCCCGCAACGCGTACGTGTCGAACGCCTGCCGCACCGTCCCGAGGAGCTCGACGCGGTTCCACGGCTTGGCGAGGATGCGGAAGATCTCGCCGTTGTTCACGGCGTCCACGGCGGCGCTGAAGTCGTGGGCGGCGGTAAGGAGGATGCGGATGGTCTCCGGCTGCAGCGACTTCGCCTGGGCGAGGAACTCCGCACCCGTCATTCCCGGCATCATGTAGTCGGCCGAGAGCACCTGGAACGGCTTCTCCCGCAGTCGCTCCAGCGCCTGGGCCGGATCCGCGCAGGCGATCACCTCATAACCCGCAGCCTCGAAGGTGCGCTGCAAGGCATGCAGGATGGGCGCCTCGTCGTCGACGACGAGGAGACGTTCAATCTCTGGCATCTGGCTCCCGCTCTGTCGCGCTGCAGCTTACCAGCACCCGGCCGAGTCGCGCTCCTATCGCTCCCGGACGTCCGGCGGTGCAAGATGCGCGCATGTCGCACATCCCCCTCCTCGTGGATCCTGATTGGATACAGTCGCACCCCGACGCCCGTCTCATCGACCTGCGATGGGCGGTGAAAGGACCTCCGGCGCGCCAGAAGTATGAAGACGGCCACCTTCCCGGCGCGGTGTTCGCCGACCTCGATCGCGACCTCTCGCGTCCGGGTGGTCCCGGACGACATCCGTTCCCTGCGGAGGAACGGTTCGCCCAGGTGCTCTCGCGCTGGGGCATCGGTCCCGATACCCACGTCGTGGTCTACGACGATGCGAACTCGTCCGTGGCGGCGCGGCTCTGGTTCATGCTCCGCGCCTTCGGCCACGAGAAGGTCTCCGTGCTCGACGGCGGGTTCCGGGCCTGGACCGAGGCGGGGCTTCCGCTCTCGCGCGACGAGCCGCGGATCGCCCCCGCGCCGCTCCGGAAGCTGAACCTCGATCGGTCGCGCCTCGCCGAAGTGGAGGAGGTGCAGGCGCGCAAGAGCGTGGTGCTCGATGCCCGCGCTCCGGAGCGCTATCGCGGCGAGGTCGAACCCCTGGACCGCAAGGCGGGGCACATCCCGGGGGCGGTCAATGCCCCGCTGCAGGCGAACCTGACGGCTGCGCAGCGGTTCCGTCCCCCGGCCGAGCTCCGCGAGCTGTACGCGCGCTACGGGAACGACGTGATCGTCTCCTGCGGGAGCGGCGTCACCGCCTGCCACGACGCGCTGGCGATGGAGATCGCCGGGCTGCCGCCCCCCCGCCTGTACGTGGGATCGTTCAGCGGCTGGATCGAGGACCCTGCACGTCCCATTGCCACCGGGCCCGCGCCGGGGTAGTGCGACCGCCCATGACCCTCGCCGTCCTGTCTCTCCTGCTCGCTTTGTCTCCCGCGGAACGGGCTGCCTCGAGCCGGATCACCGCCAACGAGATCTCCGCTCACCTTCGTTTCCTCTCCGACGATCAACTCGAAGGACGCAAGCCGGGAAGCGCCGGCGACGAGCTGGCCATCAAGTATCTCGCCTCGCAGCTCGAGGCGATGGGCTATCAGCCGGCGGGCGACAAGGGCAGCTTCCTCCAGGCGGTACCGCTGGTCGAGCTCGCCGCCGACGTTCCCCGCGACGTCGCCTTCAAGTCCGGCGGCAAGGACCTGGTGCTGCACGCCGGCAACGGGCTGCAGGCGGATCTGGTGCTCGGGCCATCGGCGCACAAGGAGCGCGGCACCGTGAAAGATGCAGGGCTCGTGTTCGTCGGTTACGGGATCACCGCGCCCGAGTACGGCTGGGACGACTACAAGGACGTGGACGTCCGCGGAAAGGTCGTGGTGGTGATGAACTTCAATCCACCCTTCCAGGGACCGGGCGTGCGCCTCTGGTACGGACGCTGGGATTACAAGTACGTCAACGCGGCGAAGCACGGAGCGGCGGGCGCGCTGGTGATCCACACCACCCCCAGCGCCGGCTATCCCTGGCAGGTGGTGGTCACGTCGTGGAGCACCCCTCGACAGGATCTTCCTCCCGCGCCGGACGAGAAATTCATGGAGTTCCGTGGCTGGATCGTGGAGCCCGCAGCGATCCGGCTGGCGCAGCTCGGCGGAAACGACCTCGACACGCTTCGCAAGTCGGCCGAGAGCAGGGACTTCCGTCCCGTCCCGTTGGCCTCGACGATGTCGCTCGATCTGCCCGTATCGCTGAAGATGATCCGCAGCGACAACGTGGTCGGCATGCTGCCGGGGACGGATCCGGCGCTCCGGGGCGAGGCGGTGCTCTACACCGCGCACCACGACCATCTCGGGCGGGTCCAGCCCATTCCGCCGGCGACCGACGGCATCTACAACGGTGCGCTCGACAATGCATCGGGATGCGCGACGGTGCTTGCCATCGCGCGCGCGATGACGTTCGCGCCGCCGAAGCGGTCCGTGATCGTCGCCTTCGTCACCGCGGAGGAACAGAACCTGCTCGGGTCGAGGTGGCTCGCGCAGCATCCGCCCGTCCCTGCCAACCGCATCGCCGCCGACATCAATCTCGACAGCGTCAACCGCTGGGGACGCACCACCGATCTGGGCGTGATGGGGCTCGGCAAGTCGACCGCCGACGACGTCGTCCGCAAGGTCGCTGCGGATCAGGGCCGGACGGTGCACGGCGACCCGCACCCCGACCGGGGTGCGTTCTACCGATCGGACATGTTCTCGATGGCGCACGCAGGCGTGCCGCCGGTGGCAGTCAAAGGCGGGCCCGATTACGTCGGGCGGGCGAAAGGCTGGGGCGACGAACAGGCGCTGGACTACGAGCGCCACCACTACCATCAGCCCTCCGACGAGTACCACGGCGACTGGGACCTCTCCGGCGCGGTCCAGGACGCGCAGTTGCAGCTGATCGTCGGGCTCCGGATCGCCAACGCCGCGAGAATGCCCACCTGGACACCGGGCGACGAGTTCGAGGCGGCGCGCAAGTCCGCCTCCCGGTGAAATGGACCCGCGCGCGCGTCGCGCTGGTGGCCGTCGCGGCGGCCTCCGCGCTGGCGATGCTTCATGTCGGGCTGTTCCAAATCGGGTGGCTGGCGCGCCTCGCCTGCCCGGGCTTCGGCAGCGGCTGCGAATCGGTCGCGCTCGCGCCGTTCAGCCGGCCCTACGGGATCGCCGACGGCCTGCTCGGGGCGGCGGTCTGCGGCGTCCTCTGTGCGCTGGCGATCGTGCGGCGACCTGAAGCCGCCGCGGCGCTGATCGGCGTTTCCGCGGTCTGGGTCATCCTCAACGTCTTGAGCCTGGCCGAGATGCAGAAGCTCGGAGCCTTCTGCTTCTGGTGCACGCTGGCCGCCGTCCTCTCGGTCCCCTTGCTGGCGCTGGCGATGATCAGCGGGCGCGAGCTTCAGGGCTCCTGAGGCGCGTTTCCCGGCACGTCGGCTTCGATGAAGACGCGAAGCAGGTCGGAGTCGAGCTCGCCGCGCTTCGCCTCGTCGAGCAGGATGTCGTAGGCCTTCTCCTTTGGCACGGCACGCTTGTACGGACGATCGCTGGCGGTGAGCGCGTCGTAGATGTCGCTGATGGTCATCATCCGGGTGGGAAGCGCGATCTCCGGTTCCTTCAGCGACCGCGGATAGCCTTGGCCGGTGAGCTTCTCGTGGTGGCCGTAGGCGATGTCCGGCACGCGCTTCAGCGTCCGCGTCCAGGGAATCTGGGTGAGGAACCGGTAGGTGTGCGTCACGTGCGACTCGATCTCCCGCCGCTCGTCCTCCGTCAGCGAGCCTTTGCGGATGGAGAGCTTGATGACCTCGTTCTCGGAGAGGAATGGGCGATGCTCTCCCGAGAACGGCCCCTTGAACGTGCTGCGGGCGATGTCGTGCAGCCGGTCGAAGGTGCCTTCGGGAAGCACGGTGGGCCGGTTGCAGGAGACCACGAACTCGAACATTCCGGAGAGCTCGCGCTTGCGCTCCGCGAGCCTGGCTTCGACGTCGGCCATGCGGTGCCGCGCCTCTTCCGCGGGCGAGCGGAGCAGGAGCTGCACCTTGTCGCGCTCCGCCTGCAGCTCCTCCTGCACGTAGATGGTCTCGAACCGGCCTCGCAGGTTCTCCAGCTCGAGCGGCTCGAGCTTGTTCGCCTTCACCAGCACGTTCTCGCGCACGCCGACCTTGCCGAAGTCGTGGAGCATCGCCGCGTAGCGAAGCTCCTGGCGCTCCTGCGCCGTCAGCGACGAGCCCGTCCAGCGGCCCGCGGTCTTGCCCGCGCGCGGCAGCATGTCGCCCAGCCCCACCGAGAGCCGCGCCACGCGTCCCGAGTGGCCGGCGGTGGTCGGGTCCCGCGCCTCGATGGCGACGACGCTGGCCCGGACGAATCCTTCGAACAGCTGCTCGATCTCGTGGTGCAGCAGGGCGTTGTTGACGGCGGCCGCGGCCTGGCCGCCGAGAGCGAAGAGCAGCTCTTCGTCCTCGTCGGTGAAGGCCTTGCCGTCGAGCTTGTTGAGCGCCTGGAGGACGCCGACCACGTCGCCCTCGACAGAGCGCATCGGCACGCAGAGGATGTTGCGGGTCTTGTAGCCGGTCTGCTTGTCGACGTTCTGGTTGAAGCGGGGGTCCTTGTAAGCGTCTGGGATGTTGATCGCGGCGTTCGTCGTCGCCACCGCGCCGGCGATGCCGCGATCGATCGGGATGCGGATCTCCTTCGTCCCGATGCCCTGGGCGACCTTGGTCCACAGCTCGCCGCGCTCGCGGTCGACGAGGAAGAGCGAGCAGCGGTCCGCTTCCACCACCCGCGCGGCGGCGTGGACGATCAGCTTCAGCAGTCTGTCGAGATCGCGCTCGGCAACGAGCGCCTTGGCTACGTCGAGGATGCCGCCGAGCTTCTCGACGCGCTGCTGGAGCCGGTTCACCGGGCGAGCATAGCATCCGCTCCCTTGGCGGGGTATGTGCTCCTCGTCACTCCGATGTGAGCAAGCGGCGGGCCTCGTCCCACCTCTCCGGCTCGACGTACAACCGCGCGAGCGTGGCCGCTTCCGCGTAGCGTTCGTAGAGCGGCGTGTAGTCGCCGATCGGCACCTCGCCCCTCGGTGACTTCACCCACAGCGTGGCTTCCTTCCCGTAGTGCGAAAGCACGCCGCGGCTGACCGTGACGAAGCCGTTCACGCCCGATTCCTCCAGCCGCTGCTGCATCCCATGGAGCGTCCGCGCGTCCTCGCCGGCGGCGTTCTCCATCAGCACGCGATATCCCTGGCGGCGCACGATGCGCCGGGCCCAGGGATTCTGCGACGAGCGCAGCGCCCCGAGCAGCGCGACGTCGTCGTGCAGCAGGTACTCGTCCGGATCGGCGGGCAGCGCGTACTCGCCGCTCTCGCACCAACGCTGGAGCAGGACCTCGTATCCGACCGAGGTGGAATGGAAGTACACGGAGAGAAACATGTGGTAGCGCGAGAGGAGGAAGTCCTCGAACGCGAACACCGCGCGATGCAGGAGCGCCAGGTAGACGCGCCCCTCGCGCTCCACCGCGGCGAGGTTCTGGACGATCCAGTCCGCGTCGAACTTGCCGTAGTTGACGCCGGTGAAGAACGAATCGCGCTGCAGGTAATCCATGCGATCGGCGTCCAGCTCGCCGGAGACGATCTGGCGGAGGATGGGCAGCAGATCGTGGCCGCCGCTTCGATACGGATAGGCGCCCGGAGACGCTCTTCCGCAGATCAGTCCGGCGACGTGCTCCGGCTCGATGCCGCGGGAGGAGAAGCGCCGCCGGATCTCGGCCGAGAGCGCGGAGTCGAGCAGCAGCTTGAGCGTGTAGTCCTCGTGACCCGCGCGGCGATCGCCGGGCTCCCGCGCCCAGGCGGGCACGTTGAGGTCGCCGATCGGCGGCATGATCGCCTCGGTGGCGTGCGACAGCGGCGGGTGGCCGAGGTCGTGGAAGAGGACCGCGAGCCGCAACGTCTGCCGGAAACGGTCGCGATCGGCGGGCTCGAGCTGGAGTTGCGGCGCGAGCGCATCGAACAGCTTGGTGGCCATCGCCATCGCGCCGAGCCCGTGGGCGTAGCGCGTGTGCGTCGCACCGGGGAACGCGAGGTCGGCGAACCCGAGCTGCTTCACGTTGCGCAGCCGCTGGTACTGCGGGCTGTCGATCAGCGCGCGCTCGTCGGCGGTGAGCTCGATGGCGCCGTGGATGGGATCGCGGATGTGCATTCAGAAGGGCATTCCCCAGGAGAGGGCGAGCGGCGAGTTCTTCGGATCGGTGACGAACGCAAAGGCCTCGATGAGGAAATCGTACCAGAAGTGGATCGCGACGGAGGGCGCAAGACTGTAATCGTTCCAGCGGTAGGCGAGCCCCAGGTAGCCGCCGAGAAGCGTGATGAACGGCAAGCCGACGGCCAGGTACGTGAGGCGCTGGCCGCGGTCGAGAAACAGGACGTTCGAGCCGTGCGCCGCACCGAAGACGAGAGATGCGTATGCCCACGCCCGCGTCTCGTCCAGCGACCGGGCCCAGCTGGACTGCAGGGCGCCCCGGAACGCCATCTCCTCGGCGACGGCGACGTGCTCGAACAGGCCCACGCCCACGGCAGCCGCCAGCGGATATCCGACGGCGCTGTTCATCTCGCGACCGAAGATGACCGGCCGCTTTCCGGCGTTACTCGTGTCGATCCCGTGGTCGACGATGGCGGAGACGAGGATGCCGGCCGCGAGCGATCCCGCGATGCCGGCCCAGACGGACGACCTGGAGAGCACTTCGAAGGAGAAGGGAGCGCGCGCCAGCTCGGCGAGGGACTCCTGGGGAACGTACGACAACCGCGCCGCGCGCTGCTCTTCCAGCGCCACGTCGATCACCGACAGCGTCCAGAGATCGCCGAGGGCGATCAGCGGGACGCCGGCCGCCGACGAGCTGAAACCGTTCGCGGCTCCGCCGGCGACCGCAGCACCCAGCTCGGCGACACCCAGCGATGCGAGCACCGTGCCTTCGGTCTTCCGACCCCTGCACATCTGCAGGACTCCGGGGACGAACAGGCCGGCGTTGACCGGGCAGTTGGCGACCCGTTGCTGCGATTCGAGCTCGCGTGCGCTGGGCGGGGCGTCGGGCGCGCGCCGCGCCTGATGCATCACCGGTGCGCACGCGGCGCAGGCAAGCGCCATGGGCAGAGCCCGCGTTCTCAGGCACCCGCCTCGAGGCGGGCTTCGTCGTCGGGCAGGCCCTGGTAGCGGTCGCGCGGATACGTGCCGAACACCCGGTCCCAGAGGGGCGTCGTGATGCCGTAGCGCCGGTCGGGCGTCTGGAAGTGGTGGACCAGGTGATATCGGCGCAGCCACTTGCCTGCGGCCGTGGTGGGCGCCGCGTGATGGAGATAATAGTGCGTGAGGTCGTACCAGAGGTACCCGACCACCAACCCGGCGAACCAGGGATATTCGAGCGGCCCCATCCAGCGGAAGGCGACCCAGGCGACTGCCGCGATCACCGCCGTGACCGTCGGCGGCATCACCAGGCGGTCGCGGTCCCAAGGGTAGTCGTGATGGATGCCATGGATGAGGAAGGAAGCGTCGCGCTGTAGCTCCGAGCCGGGATGCGGCTCGAAATGGAATACCCAGCGGTGCAGGAGGTATTCGAGCAGCGTCCAGGAGAAGAGGCCCAAGGCCGCCCAGGCAACGATGGCGAGCCCACCGGAATGCGCGGAGGCGCGATACAACATGTAGAGCGTGAACGGGCCCCAGATGGCTACCACGTGCCAGGGACGGACGCGCGACAGATACTTCTCCACCCACGGGACGCTGAACATCAGCGGACTGCCGCGGCGCGGGCGAGCGAGCTTCGGATGCGGCGCGAGGTAGAACATCGGTCCCCGGTCTAAGGGATCATGCAGGTTCGTGCAAGGGAGTCGATCGAGTGACCAGCGTCCGGCCGGCAGCCTCCGTAGTCCTCGTCCGCGAGGGCGGAGACGTGCTTTGGGTCCGCCGCGGCGACCAGCTCAAGTTTGCCGGCGGCTTCTACGCTTTTCCAGGCGGGCGCGTGGACGTCCAGGATTCCGGCGTGCCCGTGGACGGTGGGGAAGCCCTCGGCGCCGCGGAGGCTCCCTGCGTGGTCGCCGCCGCGCGCGAGCTGTTCGAGGAGACCGGCGTGCTCGCCGTGCCCGGCGCCGCGGCCGTCTCCGCCGGGGAGCGGCGGACGATGCGGGAGGCGCTGCTGCACCGGCCCGCTCCAGGGGAGAAGGCGGCGTCTTTCGGCGAGTTCCTCGAGCGCCACCGGCTCCGCGTCGACGCGCGCTGGTACTCGCCCGCGGGCCGCTGGGTGACGCCGCAGGCGATGCCGATCCGCTTCGACGCCCGCTTCTATCTCGTGGACCTGCCGCCCGGCGAAGTGGCGGAGATCTGGCCGGGAGAGCTCGCCGACGGCGAGTGGATTCAACCCGACGAGGCGCTGCGTCGCTGGGAGGACGGCTCCGCGCTGCTGCACCCGCCCGCGTGGCATACGCTCAAGGCGCTCTCCTGGGCGAAGCCTCATCCTCGCGATGCGCTGCCCCTGCTCACGGCTCCGGAAAAAGCGCCATGGAAGCTACCGATCCAGGAGCACGTGGTCGAGCGGATCGAGTTCCAGCGCGGCCTCATCCTCGTGCCGTTGCGCACTCCTACGCTGCCGCCGGCGACGCATACGAATTGCCTGCTGCTCGGCAACGACGAGCTGTGGGTGGTGGACCCGGGGTCGCCGTGGCCCGAGGAACAGGCGATCCTCCGCGAGACGCTGGAGAGGCTCGAGGAGGAAGGGCGGCGCGCGGTTGGCGTGCTGCTGACGCACCACCACCTCGATCATACCGGGGGTGCGAAGGCGCTGGGTCTTCCCATCGCCGCCACGCGCGAGACCGCGGCGATGGTCGACTTCGCGGTGGACCGGATCGTGGAGGACGGCGCGCGGTTCGACGTCGGCCCACGCGGATGGCGAGCGCTGCATCTGCCCGGACATACGCGCGGCCATCTCTGCCTGCGCGAGGAGGGAAGCGGCGCCGTGGTGGCGGGCGATCTGATCGCGGGCGTCGGCACGGTGATCATCGATCCGCCGGAAGGAGACATGAAGGATTACCTGGCATCGCTCGATCGGTTGCTCGGGACGAAGCCCGGTTGCATCTATCCGGCGCACGGCCCCGTCGTCCCCGGCGGCGTTGCGAAGCTCGAGGAGTACCGCGAGCACCGTCTGCAGCGCGAAGAGCTGGTGATCGGCTCGCTGAAGCAGGCAGGACGGGCAGCGACGCCATCGGAGCTCGTTCCCGCCGCCTATCCGGACGTGAAACCCGATCTGTACCCGCTGGCGGAGCGGAGCTTGCTCGCGCACCTGCACAAGCTCGTGCGCGAGGGACGGGCCACCGAACGGGAGGGACGCTACAGCGGCCGCTGAGCTGCGTCAGAGGCCCGGGAGGCTCAGCTGATGCTGCTCGCGGATCGCCATCGCGTCGATCCCGAGCGCGCGCGCAGCCCGCGCCAGGTCCTCCGCGTGGCCGTCGATGGTGAGGACGCGCTTCGCTCCGGATGCGCGGATGCATTGGATCAGCTCATCGACCCCCGCGTGATCCGCGAGGGGGAGCGCTTCGTCTGCGCCGGCGATGCCATCGACGGCGCGGCCCGAGAGCGCGCAGATCCGATGAGGACCGAGATCCAGCCGGGCGAGCCGCAGCGTCGGAGGCACCACCAGGACGTCGCCGTCGCTCTCGAGGCGGACGAATCCTTCGAGCGCCTGCCCCTGAGCGACGTACACCTCGCAGGCGCGGAACGCCGTCGGATGGAGCCGCACCGTGCGCCTGCTACCGAGGAAGCGCACCACCTCCTGCGCCTCGCCGATGGCTGCTGCAACGATGACCGGCGTCTTGCCGTCGCGCAGCGACCGCTCGACGAACGTCTGCAGCCGCTCGAGGAGCGGCTGACGCGGCGGAAAGACGTATCGGGGATGCCCGTACAGTGCGCGGATGACGAGGGTCTCGCAGGTCAGCTGCTCGAAGGGCTCCGCGGTGGCCGACGCGCGCAGCCCCATGCCGCCGATGTCGCCGGCGTACACCAGGTCCAGGCCGTCCGCTTCGCATCGGAGCTGCGCGCTGCCCAGGACGTGGCCGGCGGGATGGAGCGTGAGCCGCAACGACCCGAGGGCAAACGTCTGCCCGAACGCGGCGGCCAGCGCCGCGCTGCGTCGCAGCGCGCGCGGCAGGGCGGCCTCGAGCAGCTTGTGGGTCGGACCGCTGGCCACCATCCGCTCCGGCAGGACGGAGGGTGCGCCGCGCGCGTGGGCGAGGAAGCCGAGCGGTGGCCGCCCTCTCGGCTCGAGGTAGAGCGCATGGCCGCGGACGCGGAGGCCGTTTGCGGCGCGCTCGACTTCGGGCGGATCGGGCCTGTGCCGCACGCGCTGCATGTAGCAGCGGAACGCACATCCGCAAAGGTTGTTTCATCCCGGCGCGCGGGCGCGGGCCCGCAGAGCGGCTCCCGCCTCGCCGACGGCGACGCCGAGCACGATCAGAGCGCCGCCGGCCAGCTCGTGCCCGGTGAGCCGTTCGCCGATGAGCAGCGCCGCCCAGAGCGCGGCGAAGACGGGCTCCAGCGAGGAGATCAGCGCCACGCGGACCGGCGGGAGGATCTTCTGCGCCCAGGTCTGGACGCCGAAGGCGAGGAGCGTTGCGAAGAGCGCGAGATAGACGAGCGCGAGCCAGAGGCGGGGGTCGCCGGAGAAATGCTGTGCCTCCACGAACGGGCCTGCGATCGCGGCGAGCGCGCCGGTCGTCGCAAGCTGGACGAGCACCAGCGGGAGCACCGCGTGCCGGGGGGCAATCCGGCCGAGCGCGACGATCTGGCCTGCGAACACCGCGGCGCAGGCGACGGTCAGGCCGTCGCCGAGCGCGGTGGCCTGGGACGCGTCCGACCAGGGAGCGGAGAGGAACGTCATCCCGATGAACGCGAGCAGCACGCCTGCGAGCACGGGGAGCGCCGGTCGTCGCCGGAATACGACGAACTCGATCAGCGGAGTCATCACGACCAGGGTGCCGGTGAGAAAGCCGCTGCGCGAAGCCGTGGTGCGCTGCAGGCCTTCGGTCTGGAGCAGGAAACCGACGCCGAGCAGCCCGCCGGCGAACATCCCATCGCGAAGCAGGCTTCCGCGAATGCTGCGCAACTTCGCGCGACCCGCCTCGGTCGCCGCCAGGAAGCCGGCCAGCAGCGCCGAAGCGATCCCCATGCGGACCGCCACCAGCGCCAGCGGCGAGGCGGCTGCCTTGCCGAGCAGCGCCCGGAGGATGGCGAAGCTGCTCCCCCACACCGCCATGATCAGCGCGAGCGCGAGGTCAGCCAACGAAGAAGAACCCCAGGCCGAGGACGGCGTAGACGGCGAGCAGGAACGCGCCTTCCAGCCAGTGGGTCTCGCCGTCGAGGGCGATCATCGCCAGCGCGATCACCGAGATGCCCAGCGCCACGACCTCGAACCGGGTGAAGGCGAGGTCCATCGAGGTGCCGAGCAGCGCGCCGATGATCACCAGCAGAGGCGCGACCAGCAGTGCGATCTGCTTCGATGATTCCCAGGCGATCCCCAGCGCCACGTCCATGTTGCCGCGGTGGGCGAAGAGCAGCGCGGTGGAATGCTCCGCCGCGTTTCCGACGATGGCGACGATCACCACGCCGACGAACATTTCCGGCAGCTCCAGCGAGGTCACCGTCCCGCCGAGCGCATCCACCAGGAGCTCGCTGGCGATGGCCGTCGCTGCGGCGGCGACGAGGAGGCGGCCGAGCTCGAATGCGAGCAGCCGGTGCCCCGTACGAACGTTCCGCTTCGCAGCCGCCGCCTCCGCGGGAGTCGCCAGGAGCTCGTCGCGCACCGAAGCGACCTCCTCGCGGTGCGTGCGCAGCGTGAACCAGAGCGAGAGCGCGTACATGGCGATCAGCACCGCGCAGATTTCCTCGGAGAGGAGGGCCGGGTCGTAGCGCGGGTTCTTGCCCAGCGAGAGGAGCGTCGGGACCACCATGGCCACGACCGCGAGGAAGAGGGTCGAGACGCTGGAGGACGCCGCCAGCCGGTTGAAGCGCAGGCGCGGGAACCGGATGCCCCCGGTGACGATGCTGCCGCCTCCCACGAGGAGGAGGTTGGCGAGGATCGAGCCGGTGATGCTCCCCTTCACCAGCTCCACATGGCCGTGTCGCAGGGCGGCGATGCCGAGGATCAGTTCGGCGGCGTTTCCGAACGTCGCGTTCAGGACGCTGCCCGCGGTGGGCCCCATCCGTTCCGCCAAGCCCTCCGTGGCATCGCCCATCGCCTTCGCCAGCGGAATCAGCGAAGCGCAGGCGACGAAGAACACCAGCGCGTCGTTGGCCGCGAACCTGTGCAGAAGCCAGGCGGCGGGCAAGAGCAGCCACCCGGCGCGCCACAGCCATCGCGAGATCACCGCCGCACCTTACACGGCTTCGAAGCGGATGCGGCCGTCCCGTTCGCTACGGGCAACGCGGCGTTGCGCTTCCAGCACTTCCAGGTTGCCCATCACTTCCGACAGCGTGAGGTAGAGTTGGTGGTCGCGGGCGTGGGGAAAGACCTTCGGCGCCAGCTCGGCGGGAGTGAGGGGGCCGGCGCCGAGCAGCTCGAGGATGCGCTGTTGCCGCTTTTCGTAGAAGGCGAGAAGCCGATCGACGATCCCTGCGTGTCCGGAGAACGGCTCCGCGTGGCCGGGAGCGATCACTTCGGCGGGAAGGGAGCGGACCCTGCGCGCCGAATCCAGATAGGCGAGGAGCGCCTTGTGCGACGGCTCGGGCTGGCCTTCGAGATCGAGCAGCGGGTTGGGGGAGACGCGCTCGAGGAGGTGGTCGTCGGAAAACAGCACGCGGGGCTGCGCCGCCCACAGGCAGACGAGACCCGGCGTGTGTCCGGGAAGATGCAACACTTCTGCGGAGAAGCGGCGGAAGCGCAGGATGGTTCCCGCGGCGAGCGGCTCCACGCGCTCGAGCGGTCGCGCCATGCGCAGGGCGTCCTGCCAGTGGACCTTGACGTGCTCGAGCAGGTGCGGGGACGCGCCCAGGCGCGACAGATACGCTGCGTACAGATCCAGGCGCTGTCCCGTGCGGTCGCGGCCGGTGAGCTTGTCGTGATCGCGGGAATGCGCATAGACCGGCGCGCCCGATGCCTCCTGGGCGGCGCGCGCGTACCCGTAATGGTCGATGTGGCCGTGGCTGACGAAGATCCGCCGGACGTCCCCGAGCGAGAGTCCGAGCTTGCGGAATCCGGCGAGCAGCGCATCGCGCCCTTCCCTGGTACCGATGCCCGCGTCGAAGAGGGCGATGCCGCCGCCCTCCTCCTCGATCGCGTACACGTTGGCCGGCCCGCCCGCCTCCGGAAATGGAACCGGAACCGGGATCCGCTGAACCCCGAGACGGGTGAGCGCGGCCGTCATCCCTTGAGCTTCTTGACCTCTTCGGTGAGCTCCGGCAGCGCCTTGAACAGGTCGCCGACCAGTCCGTAGTCGGCCACCTGGAAGATGGGCGCCTCGGGGTCCTTGTTGACGGCGACGATGGTCTTGCTGCCCTTCATCCCGGCGAGGTGCTGGATCGCTCCCGAGATTCCGGCGGCGATGTACAGCTTGGGAGCGACGACCTTGCCCGTCTGTCCGACCTGCAGGTCGTTGGGCTGCCAGCCTGCATCGACGACGGCGCGCGAGGCTCCGACCGCGGCGTTGAGCGCGTCGGCGAGCGCCTCGATCGGCTTGAAGTCCCCCTTGGTCCCGCGGCCGCCGGAGACGACGACCGAAGCCTCGGTCAGCTCCGGGCGCGCGCTCTTCACCTCGTTGAACTCGACGAACTTCGTCTTCGCTGCGGGCGCACTGACGGCAATCTGCTGCACGTTTCCCGCGGCGGCGCCCTTCTTTGCGACCTGGAACTCGGTGGCGCGAACGGTGATCACTTTCACCGGGGTCGTCACTTCCACGGTTGCGATGGCGTTGCCCGCCCACATCGCGCGTTTGAACTGGCTGCCGCTCACCACCGCCAGGATGTCGGAGGCGATGCCGGCGCCCAATTTCGCCGCGATCCGCGGCGCGACGTCCTTGCCGTAGGCGGTGGCCGCGAGCAACACGTCGGTCGCGCCGATCTTCTTCGCCGCTTCCGCAGCGGCTGCCGCGTGCGTCTCCGCCAAGGCATGCTCGAAAGCCGCACCCTCGACGGTGTGCACGGCGGAGACGAATGCCGCGAGCTCCTGCGCCGATTGGCCGGCGCCGGCTCCGATGACCACGGCCTCGATCTGCCCGCCGTTCTTCTGCGCGAGCTGCTGGGCCGCCGAGAGCGCCGAGAGCGTCGCCTTCTTCAGATGGCCGTGGGCCTGCTCCGCTACCAGGAGGATCTTCGCCATGGTCAGATCACCTTCGCGTCTTCGTGGAGCTTCTTCACGAGCGTCGCCACGTCCGGGACCTTGATGCCGGCCGCGCGCGCGGGCGGCGCCTCGACGCGGACGACCTTCACCTTCGCAGACACGTCCACGCCGAGTGCGGCGGGGGCCATCTCCTCGATCGGCTTCTTCTTGGCTTTCATGATGTTCGGCAGGCTGGCGTAGCGGGGGACGTTGAGGCGCAGATCGACCGTGACGATGGCGGGAAGCTGGACCTCGAGGACCTCCAGGCCGCCGTCGACCTCCCGGGCCACCTGCACGGACTTCTTGTCCGCGCCCAGGAGCAGGCCGGGCTTCTTCGCCTTCTCTTCGGTCGACTCGAGCGACTCCTTCTTCGAGGCGAACGTGGCCTGGCCCCATCCGGCGTACTCCGCCAGCAGCTGGCCGGTGACGTTGTCGTCCACGTCGACGGCCTGCTTGCCCATCAGCACCAGCTCGGGCTTCTCCTTCTCGATCACCTTTTGCAGCAGACGCGCGACCGCGTCGCTGTCGAGAAAGCCGTCGTGCTTCACCAGGATGCCGCGGTCGGCGCCCATCGCCAGCGCGGAGCGGATCTCCGCTTGCGCGGCGGCGCCGCCGATGCTCACCGCCACCACCTCCGACGGCGCATTCGCGTCGCGCAGCCGCAGCGACTCCTCGACGGCGATCTCGTCGAACGGATTCGCCCGGTAGTTCACCCCTTCCGTGACGATCCAGGAGTTGTCCGGCTTCACCTTGATCTTGGACTCGTAGTCCTCGACGCGCTTGACCGTGACCAGGATCTTCAAGACGTTCCTCCATCTGCGGGCAAGAGCCCGCGAACCATCCATTCCGCGACCTCGGCCGCGGTCTTCTTCAGCGCCGCACGGCGCCCGCCGACGAGCCATCCCAGCGCCAGCTCGTCGAGCGCGCCGAACACCGCGCGCTTCACCGTCGACGGCGAGATGTTCCGGTCGAGCTCGCCGCTTTCCTGTCCGGACCGCACCACGTCCGCGATCAGATCGACATACGCCGCGAGCTTCTGACGGTCCGCCGCTTTCAGGAACTGCGCGCTCTGGCGCAGCTCGACGATCAGCACCGAGGCAAGGTCGGGGTTCCGCTCGACCAGCGCGAGGTGAAGCTGGATGAACCGTCTGAGCTTGTCCGGGGCGGTGCGCTCCTGCGCGACGGCCGCCTTCACCTCGGCGAGCAGCTCGGTCATCTTCTCGTCGAAGAGCCGGAGGAGCAGGTCGTCTTTTCCCTTGAAATACAGGTAGATGGTGCCGTCGGCCACACCCGCGGCCCGGGCGATCTCCGCCACCGTCGCGCTGTGGAAGCCGCGCTCCGCGAATACCTTGATCGCGGCGTCGAGAATGCGCGCGCGCTTGTCGTTCGCTCTCGTGTCGCGCGCTTGCACGTGGCCGATCTCCGGGTCGGAAGGGTCTGGTGGCAGGGAGCCCTGGTGAATGAGGGCTCATTCAGATAGGGCCTCCGCCGTGCCGCGTCAAGGCCTCTTTCGTCTGTCCGCGGCAGGGTGACGCGCCGCCGCAAGCGTGGTACTGAGCGCGCCCACAGAAATGGCCACTCGCAGACGACTGAGCAGCGTGCCGAAGACGCCCCCGAAGCAGGACATCGTGGACTACGCGCGCGAGGTCATCCGCGCCGAGGCCGAAGCGCTGGCCCAGCTTCCCGCGCGGCTCAACGGGGCGTTCGCGCGGGCCGTGGAGATGGTGCTCGCCTGCCCTGGTCGCGTGGTGGTGACGGGCATGGGGAAGCCCGGCTTCATCGCGCAGAAAATCTCCGCGACGTTCGCGTCGACGGGAACGCCTTCGCTCTATCTCCATCCCGCCGAGGCCCTGCACGGCGACCTCGGCCGGCTGGTGCCCGGCGATCTGGTGCTCGCGCTGTCCAACAGCGGCGAGACCGATGAACTGCTCCGGCTGCTACCGGCGATCCGCCGGCTGGGGGCGCCGATCGTGGCGATGACGTCGGGAACCCGCAATTCGCTGGCCGATCGCGCGGACGTCGTGCTGGAGATCGGGCCGGTGCCGGAGGCGTGCCCGCTGGGGCTCGCCCCGACGGCTTCCACGGTCGCGCTGCTGGCGATCGGCGACGCCCTCGCGATGGCGGTCCAGCATCGCCGCGGCTTCTCGCCCGAGCAGTTCGCCTCGCTGCATCCGGGCGGCGCGCTGGGTCGCCAGCTCCTCCGCGTCCGGGACGTGATGCGGACCGGGTCGCGCAACCCGACAGTGCGCTGGGACGTTTCGCTCCGCGAGACCGCCGCGGTGATGACGCGCACCGAAGGCCGGCCGGGCGCCGCCAGCGTCGTGGACGCGCAGGGAAAGCTGATCGGCATCTTCACCGACGGGGATCTGCGCCGCCTCGTCCAGCGCGGTGAAGTCGATTTCGCCCGGCCCGTCTCGGCAGTGATGGGCAAGAGCCCCCGCACGGTGGGCCCCGACGATCTGGCCACTTCCGCCGCCGAGATGCTCCGCCACAGCCAGGTCGATCAGCTTCCGGTGGTCGACGACGTCGGACGGCCCGTCGGCCTCCTCGACGTGCAGGACCTCCTGGCAGCGCGCCTCCTCGGATAATCGCTCGATCCGCGACACAAGAGTCTCTCGACAGCCTCGCACGTTACGCACGTAACGAGCCGCGACCTCGCGACGACCTTCACCGTGAGGGAGGTCGCAGTGGCTATCGCTGGCGTGATCACGACCCGGGAAGTCATGCGGCATGCCGGCGTGATCGCGCGGGAGTTCGGGCCGCGGGTGCTGTGGCGTTGCGCGGTTGCGATCGCGCTGCGACGGCGGACGACCTTCCTGGCGCTGGTGTGCGCTCCCTGAATCGCAATTGTGGTACTGAGCGCGGGCGATGAAGGGTCTGCACATCGACGATGGCGGCAACGGCGGCGTACCGGTCGTGCTCCATCACGGTCTCGGCGCGAACCTCGAGGTCTGGCGATCGCAGATCGATCACTTGCGGCGGTCGCGGCGCGTGCTGGCGTTCGACATGCGCGGGCACGGGCGGTCGCCCAAAGCGTCCGAGTACACCGTAGCGGCAGTCGTAGGCGACCTGGATGAGATCACCGCTGCGATGCCGAGGTTCTGGCTCATAGGGCACAGCTTCGCCGGCGTCGTACTTACCGAGTTTTCCGGTCGTCGCCCCGACCGCGTCCACGGGCTCGTCTATGTCGACGCGCTGGGCGACTCGAGCAATGCGCCGGAGGAGATCCGCCAGTACTTCCGCAACCACGATGCCGGCATGACCCCGGAGCGGCTGCAGGAAGCCTACCTCGAGATGCTCGGGCCGATGGCCCGCCCGGAGACGAAACGGCAGGTGCTGCAAGCGGTGGCGGGAATGGATCTGCCCGCCTTCGCCGCCCTGCGTGCGTCGATGCTGGAGGTCGCGTCGCCGCGGCAATTCGCCGGTCCCAGGTTCGCCATCGACGCGGAGGGAACCGCGAACCCGCGCATGGCGTGCCACCTGCCCGGGGTCAAGCAGCGTACCGTCCCCGGAGTCTCGCATTGGCTGATGCTCGACGAGCCCGACACGCTGAACCGGGCGCTCGACGAGGTGCTGAAGTGAACCGTGGCAGCTTCTACAAGACGATCTTCACCAATCCGCTCGGCATCCGCGCCCTGCTCTGGAGCAAGCTGCCGCTGGCCGCTTTCGCCGGCTTGCGCGTCGCCCGCCTCGACGACAGCGGCGCCGAAGTCACGCTGCCGGCCGGCTGGAAGACGCAGAATCCGTTCGGATCCACCTACTTCGCCGCGCAGGCCATGGCTGCGGAGATGTCCACCGGAGCTCCAGCCCTCTGGTTCATCGAGCAGAGCGGCGCCCCGGTGTCCTCGCTCGTGACCGCCATCTCGGCGAAGTTCACGAAGAAAGCGACCTCCAGGGCGAGCTTCGTGTTCTCCGACGGCGCCGCCATGCGTGCGGCGATCGATCAGGCAGTGAAGACGGGGGAGCCCGTGGTCTTCACCGCCCGATCGATCGGCACGCAGGGGGACGGGACGAAGGTGGCGGAGTTCGCCGTCGAGTGGAGCTTCAGGAAGCGGGCCTGAGCCGCGTCAGCGGTCCGGGCTCGAGCCGGCTTCCTGCGAGCGCCTCCGCGAGAGGCGCTCCACGCCCTCCCGCATCATGTCCTTGGCCCGATCCATCACCGCGGCGACCGTGCCGGCAACGACGTTGCCGGGAGGCTCATCCGGAGCGCGTGGGTGCGGCCGGGTCGGAGCGAGCTTCTTGGCCTTCTCGATCCGCTCGCCGAGCTCGTCCAGCATCTCCTCTCCGAGCAGACGGCGCGCCTTGGGGAACAGCTCGTCCTGCTCCTCCTCGATGTGGTGCCGGACGCTCTCCATCAGCACCTTGAACTTCGCGTCGTACCGCTCGTCCTCGGAGCTCATCTTCTCCAGCTCGGAGAGCGTCCACTTCACCACGTGGTGCTCCTCGAGCGATTCCAGCACCGTCTCGCCCGCCTCCTTGAGGCTACGTACGGTGGCCTTGAGCGCCGCGGTACGTACGGCCGGGTAGAAGAGCATCTCTTCCACCGCGGAGTGGATGGCGAGCTCGCGGATGACCTTGTTGACGATCTTCTCCTTCGACTTGTGGGCGCGCTCCGTCAGCTTCTCGAATTCCTTGAAGAGCTGCTCCACTTCCTTGTGATCGCGTTGCAAGAGGGCGATGGCGTCCATTCAGGAAACCTCCTTCACGCACAGTGTGCATCCGCCGTTCGACACGCTCGCCCGCCCGGCTGGAACGCGGTGGCGCCGCTCACCTCAGCTTCGCCAGCTCGTCGTCGACGCGGTGCGATTGCGCGAACTTCGGGTCGGCGCTCTTGAGCGCGTTGAAGCGCTGCAGCGCGCCGGCCTTGTCGCCCTGCTGCGCCAGCAGCCTTCCCATCTCGTAGAGCGCCCGCGGCTGCTTCGGGTCGAGCTGGAGCGCACGCGAAAGCGTCCGCTCCGCCATCTGCACGCGGCCGAGGCCGCGCATCGCGCCGCCCATGGCGGCCGCCGTTCGCGCGTCGTCCGGCCGCATCGGCATCACCCGCACCACGGCGTCCCGCGCTTCCTGGTACCGGCCCCGATCGAGCTCCTTCTCGCTCTGCTCGAGCAATGCGTCGAGGCCCTTCTCCAGCTCCGGGGTGCGCTCGGTATTCGCGACCGCCTCCTGGAGGTTGCGGATCTCTTCGGCCGACGGCTCGCCGGGCGCGGGGCCTGTGCCGGCGTGGCTCATCGGCGCCCCTGGCTGCCCGCCGCCGATCGGCGGGTGACCGGGAGGCAGATCGTTCTGCGCCACCGGCGGGTGCCCCGGCGGCATCTGCGCCCTGGGTTTGAACACCTCGTCGGCCCTTGGCAGCGTGTCGCGAACGATCGGAGCCCGCGGGGACTCGGGGGCGACCTCGAGCAACCGCTGCCAGTACTTCTTTCCCTCGGCGAGCTGCTTCTCGTCGCCGGTCGACTGCTCGAGGAGGATCGCGCCCACGAAGAAGAGCGATTCCGGATAGTCCGGCGAGCGCTCGAGCACCTTGCGATGCTCGGCCAGCGCCGAGTCCGGATTCCCGATCAGGTAGAAGGCGTTCCCCCGGCGCGAGACGGTCTGGAGCTCCATCTCCAGCGCCGCGTCAAGGCAGCGCAGCTCGTGCGGCTCGTCGAGGTTGCCCGCGGCTTCCGCGATCTTCGACAAGCCGTAGTCGGGTCCGCTCCGGCGGCACTCAGCCGGCAGGTCCGCCGCCGGCTTCACCCGCTTCTTCTTCAGCGCCAGCGCGCGCGCTTCGGCCGGCGCCGCCAGCGCTTCTGCTTCCCGGTAGGCGTCGATCGCCTCCAGGTAGCGGCCATTCTCGTAATAGAGGTTGCCGAGCGCGGAGAGGACCTCGAAGCTCTTCGGCTTGTCCTTGAGCTGGTCCTTGAGGCGGTCTACCTCCGCAAGCAAGGCCTTGGAATCCGCGGGGTCCGCGCCGGCGTCGGCGGGCGCTCGTGCCGCCGTCTGCTGCGAGGGCCTGCAGGCGAAGACCGCGAGAAGGAGCGCGATGCCGCTTTTCACCGCGCCGGATCTAACACGGACTGCGCGGGAGAGGATGTCTCTTCCCCCTCCGGCTCGGGCAGCGGCTCGCGGATCGGCCGATACGCCAGGACGCCGCGGAGCTGATCGGGGGGAAGCCGGTCGCGCAGCTCGCGCACCGTCAGGCGCGAAACGGGATGCACGGAGTCCGAGGCGATCTCCGCCAGCGGAACCAGCGCAAACGCGCGCCCCTCGAGGAGCGGGTGCGGGATGCGCAGGCCGGTCTCCTCGACGAGTCGGTCGCCATAGAGCAGCAGATCCAGGTCGATCTCGCGGGACCCCCACCTCTCCCGCCGGATGCGGCCCATCTGCTCCTCGACCGCCTGCAGCCGCTGCAGCGTGGCGCGGGGGGAGAGCAGCGTCCCGATCCGGACCACCGCATTGAGATACCGCGGCTGGGGCGGACCGACGGGCTCGCTCTCGTATGCCAGCGACACCTTGCGCAGCGCGAAACCCGGCTCGCGCGAGAGCAGGGCGACGGCCGACGACAGGTTCGCCAGCCGGTCGCCCAGATTGGATCCCAGGCCGACGAACGCCTCGATCACGGCACCGCCTCGCGGAGGAATCGCTCGAGCATCGCGTACGCGCGCTGCAACGCCGGCTCCGGGCAACTCTCGCCGCGCTGATGCGCCTGCGCCTGTTCCCCCGGTCCGAAGTTCGCAGCGGGGATGCCCAGTGCGGCGAGCTGGGCGACGTCGGTCCAGGCCTGCTTTGCCTCGACCGGCGCGGCGGTCAGCGCGCGCAATTCTTGAAGCAGCGCATTGTCCAGGATGGCGGGCCCGCTCGGCGCTCTGTCCGTCACCTCGGCAGTCGCGCCGAAGCGCTCCGCGAACGCCTGCACTTCGGACTCCGCGTCCTCGACGCTGCGGCCCGGAGCGAAGCGAAAGTTCAGGTTGAGGTCGCAGCGGGCGGGAACCACGTTGCGTCCGGTGAAGCCTTCGATCCTCGTGACCGTCATCACCTCGCGAAAGACCAGCTCGCCGATGCGGACGTCCCTCGGGGGGTGCGCGGCGAGATGCGAGAGCAGCGCGCCTGCCTTGTGGATGGCGTTGTCGCCTTGCCACGGACGTGCCGAATGGGCGCTCCTGCCCGGGAACGTGACCGTCGCGTGCATCGATCCGCAGCAGCCGAGCTGCAGGGCAAGATCGGTGGGCTCCAGGCACAAGGCGAGCGACGCGCGCCGCAGGTCCGGCCGCTTTTCCAGAGCGGCGCGCAGCCCGTTCTGCGCGATGGGCCCCTCTTCGCGATCGTAGAAGAGCAGCAGGAGCTCGAGAGGCAGCGCCGCGCGATCGAGCCGCTGCCAGAGCTCGATCATCACCGCCAGCGCGCCTTTCATGTCGCTGGCCCCGCGGCCGTACACGCGGCCGTTCTTGCGGCGAGCGGGGAAGTCGCCTTCCTGTAGCGGGACGGTGTCGAGATGGCCGGCGAGAAGGATCGCCGGCCGCGCACCCGTCACCGCCCCGCAAACGACGGCGTTGCCGATCCGCTCGCCACCGGTCTCGGCGGCGACGTAGGCGGCGATCTCCGCCTCCTCTCCGACCGGGCTGCGGATCCGGCAAAGCTGCAGCGTGCGCTCCGCGAGATCCATCAGACGGAGACCCCGAAATCCCGCAGGGCCGAGTTCAGCGACGTCTTGCGGTCGGTGCTCTCCTTGCGGGCGCCGATGATCAGCGCGCACGGGGTCAGGTACTCGCCGGCCGCAAAAGTGCGCGGACGCATCCCGGGAATCACCACGCTGCGCGACGGGATGGCTCCCTTGATCAGCTTCTCCTTCGTCCCGGTCACGTCGTAGATCGGCGTGCTGGAGGTCAGGACCACGCCGGCGCCGAGCACGGCTTCCTCGCCCACCAGGATGCCTTCCACTACGATGCAACGGCTGCCGATGAACGCGCCATCTTCGATGATCACCGGCCGCGCTCCGGGCGGCTCGAGCACGCCGCCGAGGCCCACGCCACCGGAGAGGTGAACGCTACGCCCCACCTGGGCGCAGGACCCGACGGTCGCCCAGGTGTCGACCATGCTCCCCGCGCCGACGCGCGCGCCGATGTTCACGTAGCCGGGCATGACGATGGCGCCCTTCTCCACATGCGCTCCGTAGCGCACCACTCCGGGCGGCACGACGCGGAAGTCGCCGCTCGGGCGCTTGGGCGGGATCTTGTCGAAGAATTGCAGGTCGCCCGCGCTGTAAGTTTCGCTCTGCGCCAACATGAAGAAGAGGTTGATCGCCTGCTGGATCCACCCGTGGATCGTCCAGCCGCCGGACTCCTTTTCGGCGACGCGCAACGTGCCCTGGTCGAGGCGGTACACGACCTCGCGGACGGCGCTCGCATGCCTTTCCAGGGCCGCGCGATCCCGCTGAGCTTCCTCCACGGCCGCGCGCAGGGCGTCGGCCGACGCCTGCGGCAGCCTCAGCTCTTCCGCAGCGGGATCCTGCATCGCGCGGCAAGCTAGCACAGCTCTACCCAGCCGGAACCCCAGCGGTCGTTTGCCGCGCCGTCGTGGTCTCGCGCCCAGGCATGCCCGGCGCGCGGTGGGGCAAGTGCACCACGAACGTCGTTCCTTTCGCGTCGGAGCTGACGTCGATGCTGCCGCCGTGCGCCCGCGCGATCTCGCGCACGATGAACAACCCCAGGCCGAGCCCGCGCGGGTGCGCGCTCTCCGCACCCTTGCCTCGCTCGTATGGCTCGAACAGGCGCTGCCTCAGCTCCGGCGGAAGCGGCGCGCCCTGGTTGTGCACGCGGATCTCCAGCGCATCCGCGGCGTCCCGGTTCAAGGAGACGGTCACCGGCGCGTCGGCAGCCCCGTACTGGAGAGCGTTCGCCACCAGGTTGGACACTACTTGCGAGATCCGATCGCCGTCCCAGGAATCGGGCATGGCCGGCGCGTTCACCTCCAGCCGGATTTCCCGCGCCGGATGCGTGGCCCTCAGCTCGTCGACCGTCCGCTCGACGACGGCGCGCGCATCCATCGGTCCCGGCCGCATGGGAATGCCCTTCCCCAGGCGCGCATAGGTGAAGTCGATCAGCAGCGCCGCCAGCGCGTCGATGCGCGAGGCGCTGCGGAGGATGCGCTCCACCGCGTTGGCCTGGCCCGGCTTCAGCTCCTCGCGCTTCTGCAGGAGCATCTGCGCCGAGACCAGCACCGCGGTGAGAGGATTGCGCAGGTCGTGCCCCGCGATGGCGATCAGCCGCTCCTGGTATTCGAGCACGCGCGCGCGATCGCTGGCCTCCTCCTCGCGGCGCCGCAGGTCACCGCGGACGGCAAGGGCCGCCGTTCCCGCAAGGATCAGGAGCAGAGCGGCGCCGCCCAGCGTCACCCCGAGGGACCAGCGGTCCGCGCGCGTCAGGCGTTGCAACCGCGGGGCGAGAAGCGCGGTTTCCTCGTCCCCCATCTGCTGGACCACGGAACGCACGGATTCCATCCGCTGGATCGCCTCGCGGCTTTCGAGCGGGTCGAGCGCGGCGCGATCCCCTTGCCGGCGCAAGTCTACGGCACGGGTCAACGCCTCTGCCCGCCGCTGCAGCAAGGTTCGCAGCGAGAGGAGCCGCTGCTGCTGGCGCGGGTTGTCCTGGGTGAGCAATGCAAGAACATCGACCTCCTGGGAGAGCGCCGATTGGGCGGCGCGAAACGTCTCGGCGTCCTCCTCGCGGCCGGTGAGCAGGTACCCGCGCTGGCGGGTCTCGGCCTCCATAGCAAGCGCCAGCACACGGGCGATCGCCAGTTGCACGTCGTGGGTGTGCACCACCCAGCGCGACCCATCGCGGCGCGCGGAGAGCGAGCGCAGGGACGCCGTGGTCACCGCGGCGATGGTGAGAACTGCCGCGGCGAACGCGGCGACGATACGCATCAGGGAAGGTTTGCTCGACATCGTCGTGTGCCGCAAGCGGTCCGGCGTGTGGCCGACCGCTTCCGTGCATCAAGCCGGCCAGGCCTCGATCGCCGCCCGGCAGTCGGCCACCGTCGGTACCATCGCGAGGCGGATGAACCCTTTCCCCTCGCGCCCGAACTGCGTTCCGTCGACGACGAGGATGTTCCGCGCCGCCAGGCGCGCCGCGTACCCTTCGCTGGTCTCGCCGGCCGGCACGCGAACCCACAGGTAGAACGCGCCCTCGCCGCCGACCTCGAGTCCGAGCTTGCGCAGGTGGGCGAGAAGCACCGCGCGCTTCTCCGCGAAGATCCGGCGCCGCTCCTCGACGTGGGCATCGTCGCTCCAGGCCACGATCGCCGCCTGCTGCACGAACGCTTGTGAGGCGACCCCGAAGTTCGCGCGCGCGTCGCGCAACCAGCGGATCACCTCCCGATCGCCGGCGATGAATCCGCTGCGATACCCCGTCATGCCGCTCCGCTTCGAGAGACTGTGGATGACGATCAGGTTCTGCCGCGACACTTGAAGACCCGAATGCGGCGGCTCACGCACGTAGAGGTCGATGTAGGGCTCGTCGCAGACGACGAGGAACCCGTGCTCCTTCGCAAGCCGCGCCAGCTTCTCGTGGTAGGCCCGCGGGGCTCCCGCTCCCGTTGGATTGTGCGGATAGCAGTCGAACCACAGGCTCGTCCGCCGCCAATCGTCCGCGGAAATGGCGTCGAGATCGGGAAGGAAGCTTCTCTCGGCGCGCAGCGGATATGTGCGCGGCGTCGCGCCGGCGAAGAGGATGGCGCGCTCGTAGACGGGATAGGCCGGATCCGGATACCAGCAGAGCGGCCGGTCCGGGCTCGCCGCGCACAGCGGAAGATGGAACAGCGCCTCCTTCGCGCCCGCGCAAGGGAGGATCTCGCTGTCCGGATCGAGCGAGAGCGCGAAGCGACGCTTCAGGTACGCGGAGACGGCCTTGCGCAGGGGCGGGATCCCGGCGATCGACGGGTATTGCGAAACATCGGGCAGGGCGTCGCGCAACGCCTTGCGGATGAACTCCGGCGTCGGCTCGCGGGGATCTCCGATGCCGAAATCGTACACGGGCTTCCCCGAGCGCAGTGCCTCCTCCCGCTGCGCGTTGGCCTTTTCCTGCAAATATCCGGCGAGCCGGCCGAGGAGAGGATTCACTCGCCGCGCACCGGGTTGCGAAGCACGCCGACGCCTTCCACCTCGATCTCGATGACGTCGCCGGCGCGGATGGGGCCCACTCCGGCCGGCGTTCCGGTGGTCACGACGTCGCCAGGCTCCAGGGTCATGCCGGCGGAGATGAACGCGAGGAGGTTTGGCACCGGGAACACCTGGTCCTTGGTCCGGCCGTTCTGCTTCACTACGCCGTTGACCCGGCACTGCACGCGCAGATCGGACCAGTCCAACCCCACCGTCACCCACGGGCCGACGGGACAGAACGTGTCGAAGCCCTTGGCGCGCGTCCATTGTCCCTCGGCGCGCTGGATGTCGCGCGCGGTCACGTCGTTCAGGCAGGTGACGCCGGCGACCGCCTTGGCGCACTCGGACTCGGAGGCGCGCCTCAGCCGCTTGCCGATGACGACCGCCAGCTCCGACTCGTGGTGCACCTCGCGGGAAACCGACTGAGGCGGGAGCACGATGGCCTGGCCATGGCCGATCAGCCCGCTGGTCGGCTTCATGAGAAGGAGCGGCTCCTTCGGGACGTCGCTGGCGAGCTCCTTCGCATGGTCGACGTAGTTCTTGCCGATGCCGACGATCTTCCGCGCGAGGCCCCAGGGCAGAAGCTGCACCTCGGCGAGCTTGCGCTTCCCGCCGACCCGCCGGCCGCCGCGCAGCATGGCGTCGAGCCCGGAGATCTCCTCGATCTCGTCGCCGTTGACCACGCCTTCGAGGATTTCGCCGCTCTGCCCCAGGTATCGTGCGATTTGGGTCATGTCTTCCATCCGAGCACGTCCTGCATGTCGTAGAACCCGGGCTTCTTGCCCGAAAGCCAGCGCGCAGCCCGTACCGCGCCGCGGGCGAAGTTGTCGCGGCTCGTCGCCTCGTGCGTCAACTCCAGGCGCTCGCCGTCCGCGAGAAAATGCACCGTATGCTCGCCGACGACGTCGCCGCCGCGCAGCGCCTGCACCCCGATGGTCCCCTTCTTCCGCGCTCCGACGTCGCCGTGCCGCTGGTAGACGAAGGCATCCGCTGGATCGACTCCCAGCGCCTCCGCGGCCACTTCCGCCAGACGCAGTGCGGTCCCGCTCGGCGCGTCGCGCTTCATCCGGTGGTGCATCTCCACGATCTCGATCTCGTACGTCGCGCCGAGGGCCTTCGCCGCCTCGGCCACCAGCCGGAAGAGGACGTTGACGCCGACGCTCATGTTCGGAGCGAGCAACAGCGGGATCCGCCGCGCGAGGCTGCGCAGCTCGGTCTTCTGCTCGGCGCTCAGTCCGGTGGTTCCGACCACCAGCGCCACGCCGCGTGCCGCGCAGACCGGCGCGTGCTGCATCGTCGCCGACGGGGCCGTGAAGTCGATCACCACGTCCGCACCGTTCTCCAGCGCGGGCTCGATTCCAGAAGCGATCCGGATTCCGCCGGCGTCGCGGCCGACGTACTCCGTACCGGAGCGCTCGAAGGCGCCCGTGACCGCGAAATCCTTCTCCTCCCGCAGCATGGCGAGGACGCGCGACCCCATCCTGCCGGCAGCGCCGGCGACCACCGCCCGGATCACAACAAGCCGCCGTACTCGCGCATCGCCGATTCCACTTTCGCCGCTCCGGCTTCGGAGATGGGCACGAGCGGAAGGCGCAGATCGGGTCCGATCTTCCCCATCCTGTAGAGCGCGTGCTTCACCGGCAGCGGATTGGTTTCGCAGAACATCGCCTTGACCAGCGGCGAGAATCGCGTCTGCGCGCGTTGCGCCTTCGGCAGATCGCCGGCGAAGAAGGCCGCGCAGAGGCCGGCCAGATCGGCCGGCGCGACGTTCGCGACGACGCTGATCACGCCGTGGCCGCCCGAGGCCAGGGTGGGCAGCGTGAACATGTCGTCTCCGGCCAGCAGGGCGAAGTCGGGCGCAACGCCCGCAGCCTGGATCTCCGCGATGCGCACGACGTTGCCGCTCGCTTCCTTGATGCCGACGATCCCCGGCACCTTCGCGCAGCGCGCCACGGTATCCGGAAGCATGTCGAGTGAAGTGCGCGAGGGAACGTTGTAGAGGATCACTGGCAGACCGCCCTGCCGGGCGACCGCCTCGAAGTGCCGGAACAGGCCCTCGGGCGTGGGCTTGTTGTAGTACGGAGTGACGACGAGCGCGGCGTCGGCGCCCGCCTCGCGCGCCCGCTGTACGTTCTCGATGGTCTTGCGCGTGTCGTTCGTGCCGCAACCGGCGATCACCGGGACGCGGCCGCGCCCTTCCTCGACGCAGGTGCGGACGATGCGGAAATGCTCGTCGGCGGAGACGGTGGCGCCTTCGCCGGTGGTGCCGCAGGGAACGAGCCCTGAGGTGCCGCTCTCGATCTGCCAGCGTGCCAGCGCGCGCAGCGCTGCCTCGTCGACGGTCCCGTCGCGGAACGGGGTGACCAGCGCGACCATGGAACCGCGCAGCCTGTTCATGAATCGCTCCCTTACGGCGACTCGCCGCGGATCAGGTCTTTATAACTCTCGCGGGCGCGAATCACCCGCCAAGAGCGGCCGTCCACCAGCACTTCCGGCGGGCGGGGGCGGGCGTTGTACTGCGAGGCCATGGCCATCCCGTAGGCGCCGGCCGTGCGAAGCACCACCAGATCGCCGGTCTGCAGAGGAGGGAGGCGCCGTCGCGGCGCCAGGACGTCCGCGCTTTCGCAGACCGGACCCACCACGTCGACCACCTCCGCTCCGCGTCGCGGCCGCGCCACCGGCTCCAGCGCGTGATGCGCCTGGTAGAGCGCCGGCCGGAGGAGGTCGTTCATCCCGGCGTCGACCACCACGAATCGACGCGAGCCGTGCCCTTGCTTGCGCAGGAGCACGCGTGTCAGGAGGACGCCGGCGTTCGCCACCAGGACCCGCCCGGGCTCGACCAGCACCTTGACGTCTACGCCCCGCAGCGCGCGCACGAGCGCCTCGCCGTACTCCCTCGGCGAGGGCGGCTTCGGACCATCGCCATAGGGAACCCCGAGACCGCCGCCCATGTCGAGCCGGCGGATGTCGTGGCCGTCGGAGCGAAGCTCGATGACCAGGGCCCGCATCTTTGCCGCGGCTTCGGAGAACGGCTTCACCGAGCCGATCTGCGAGCCGATGTGGCAGGCGACGCCGACGGCGCGGATCCCTGGAAGCGAAGCCGCCAGCCGGTACGTCCTGCGCACGCGCGCAGCGGGCACGCCGAACTTGCTGCTGGCGAGCGCCGTCGCGATGTGCGGGTGCGTGCGCGCGTCGACCTCGGGATTGACGCGCAGCGCGACCGGCGCTACCCGATTCCTGCGGGCCGCGACGCGGGAGAGCTGCTCCAGCTCCTCTTCGCTCTCGCAGTTGAACTGGAAGATGCCCGCTTCCAGCGCCGCCTCCATCTCGTCCTCCCGCTTGCCGACGCCGGAAAAGACGATCTTTGCCGGGTCGCCTCGCGCCTGCAGGGCGCGGAAGAGCTCTCCGCCCGAAACGATGTCGAAGCCGAACCCGTCGCGCGCAAGCAGCACGAGCAACGCCAGGTTCGGCGCCGATTTCACCGCGAAGCAAGCAAGGACGTCGAGACCGCGAAGCGCCGCGCGGAAGACGCGCGCGTGCCTCAGCAGGGTCGCCGTCGAATAGACGTAGGCCGGCGTCCCCACCTCCTCCGCCAGCTCCGAGAGCGGCACCTCTTCGCAGCAGAGTTGCCCTTTGCGGCGCTGGAAGTGGTTCACCGGCTGCCCCCGTCCGCGCTGCCGGCGTCCGGCGCTGCTGCCTCCGCGGAAGGCGGCCGCGCCGGTCCTTTGACGCCGCAGACGACGAGGGTGGACGTGGCAAGGACGATGAGCGCGCGGACTATGGTGCGCATCTCATCGCGTGATCAGAAGGGAATGGCGAGCAGCAGCCGGACCGCGTGCGCGGCGGAACCGCTCTGGTTCGCCGCCACGTTCCGGAGGCCGTCGAAGGGCAGGAGGATGCCGTACGCCAGGCCGGCGTGGAAACGGTCCGACGTGTCGTACGTGATCCCGACATTCAGCTCGAGGCCCAGCGGTTTGGCCAGACCCGGTGTGTTCTCCGCGTACCAGGCCTGCGCGTACATCGTGGAGAGGATCAGCTCGAACCCGGTGTCGTCCCCGCCACCCGTCTTGCGGCCGGTGGGCCTGTAACGCATGGAAGGCTTGACGTACCAGGCGCTGGTCACCGACGTGATCAGGTTGCGGAACAGGATCATGTCGACGTTGAAGGAGCGATTGAAGACGAAGTTGTTGATCCGCGCGTGGCCGCCGGTCGGGCTGGAGAAATCGAGGTGGCTGCCGTCGATGTCGCCTGCTCCTGCCGCGCGCGTGGGCTGCTGGCCGGGAGCCGCCGGCTGCGCGGCCCCGGACCCCTGCCGCCAGGGCCGCGCTCCGAACCCGTAGGCCCCCTTGTCGCCGGAAGCTCCGCCCCACTCGAGCCCGAACAGGAGCGCATCCGCCGAGAGCAATGCGACATCGGTCTGGAGCGCTCCGCCCACCTGGAAGATGTTGAGGCCGCGCTTGAGCTCCTGCGCGACCTCCTGCGTGACGGTGCCGGTGTCGAACTCCGACTGCTGGTGCGTGCCGACGGTCCCCAGGTTGAAGGCCACCTCGGCGTCGAGCCGCCACTTCTTGCGCTTGAGCGAGAAGAACGCGTCGGGCTGGTAGATCTTCGCCCGCCGCTCGACGACGCGCGAGCGCAGCGTTCCGGTAGAGTCGGTGGCGCTCACCGGCGTGTCCCAGACCTGCGTGCGGTAGTCGAGGACGAGCCCGTAGTTGATCACCCACTGATTCGCGGCGAGCTTCCGTTTGATCTCCTCCTGGGTATCGACGCGCGTCACCTCGAGCGCCAGCCGGTACCCGTCGTCGAGCGTGTCCAAATCCACGCTGCGCCCCAGCTCGCCCTTGTCGCCGGTGGTCATCGCGCCCTTGTCGAGGATGTCGAACATCACCGACAGGTGGTGGCCCTTGAACTCGCGCGGCGCGAACGCGATCCGGTCGTAGGTGTCCCCGTAGTCGCAGTCGAGGCAATTGCCGTCGTTGTGCAGGATCCCGAGGCCCCAGTGGTAGCCCATGCGGCCGAAGAGCAACTCGCCGAGCTGTGTGTTCACCCGACCCCAGACGCGCTTGACGTTGACGGTGCCCGCTCCGCGCCGGTTCGCCAGCAGCGAGAGCGGCGTGAAGGGATCGAGATACGCGTCCGTCGCCGGGCTGCTTCCGAGGAGGATGTTGTCGAGGATGTCCGCCTGGAAATAGATGGAGAGATCCTCGCTGACGGCGAGCGTGGGCTCGAAACGGAAGCGGAAGTTCGCGTCCGACTGGCTGTTGTTGCCGGTGCCGATGAACGGACCGGGGAAGAGAAAGTTGCCCGCCGGATCGGCGCCACGGCCGAGGCGCATGTTGTTGAAGAACTCGCCGCGCATCCGCAGATAGCCGTGCGGCTGGAACAGGTTCACCCGCTGCTTGAGCGATTCGACCGCTTCGCTGTCCTGCACCCGCGCCTGCGAGTCCTGCTCGACCCAGGCCGTTTCCTGCTTCACCTCGTCTTTGGTCTTCTGCAGCTCGCGGCGGACCTCCTCCATCACCTGCCGGCGGAACTCCTCCTGATCGAACGTGCGCGGAGTCTGCACCGTGCTGGCTCCGGCCGCAGCGGGCGCGGTGGCTGGCGCCGTCGAGGTGGCCGCGCTCGAAGACGGAGCAGCCGCGGTCCCCTGCTCTCCCGTCTTCGTCGAGGTGGCTGGCGCCTGCGACTGGCCGGCGGACGGGTTCTTGGGAGGCCGCTTGGGCTTCGCCTTGCGCGCCGGAGGGGTCTCCGCAGGAGCGGTCTGGGCGAAGGCGCCGCCCGCGGCGATGCTGAGAGCTGCGGCGAGGCAGAGCGAGCGAAGCATCCGTTCCACTCCCGGAAAGGGCAAGGGACGCGCGCGAGTAGCACGCGTTCCGCCGCGGGGTCAAGGAACGAAACCTTTGCAAACTGCGCCTGCGCGCGTTGAATGCGAGGCATGAACCTCGTGTTCGTGCTGCTCCTCGTCGCCGCAGCGATCGCGGGCGCGGTCCGCGGCGACATCAAGGCCGTGGGACAGGGCGCGTTCGACGGCGCATCGCAAGGCGTGACGCTCGCCATCGGGCTGATCGGCGTGATGGCGCTGTGGCTCGGGCTGATGCGGATCGCGGAGAAGGCCGGGCTGGTGGAGAAGCTCGCGCGCGCGGCCCGCCCCATCTTCCGCCCTCTCTTCCCCGGCATCCCCGATGGGCACCCCGCCATCTCGGCCATGCTGCTGAACATCGCCGCGAACATGATGGGACTCGGCAACGCGGCCACCCCGTTCGGGATCAAGGCGATGGAGGAGCTGGAGAAGCTGAATCCGACCCCCGGAACGGCCACCAACGCGCAGGTGCTGTTCCTCGCCATCAACACCGCCTCGCTGCAGCTGGTACCGACGACGGTGATCGCGCTGCGCGCCGCCGCGAAGTCGACGGACCCGGCGGGCATCCTCCTCCCCACGCTGATGGCGACGGTCTGCGCGCTGACGGTCGGGATCCTCGCCGCCAGGCTGCTCGAGCGGGTGTGGAAGTGAGACACGCATTCGAGATCGCCTCGAGCTGGATCCTGATCGCGCTTCTGGTTGGCATTCCTCTCTACGGCTGGGTCAAGGGCGTCAAGGTGTACGAGGCGTTCGTGGAGGGCGCGAAGGAGGGGTTCAACGTCGCGGTCCGGATCATTCCCTTCCTCGTCGCAATCCTCGCGGCGGTGGGCGGCTTCCGCGCCGCCGGCGCGATGGATGCGTTGGCGAAGGTGCTCGCTCCGATCACCGGCCCCCTCGGCCTGCCCGCGGAAGTGCTGCCGATGGCGCTGGTGCGTCCGCTCTCCGGATCGGGGGCGCTGGGGCTTCTCGGCAACATCTTCGCGACCCCGGGCCTCGGCCCGGACTCGTACGCCGGCCGCCTCGGCTCGGTGCTGCAGGGATCGACGGAGACGACGTTCTACGTGCTCTCGGTGTACTGCGGATCGGTGGGAATCGTCCGCTACCGGCACGCGCTCGCTGCAGGGCTCCTCGCCGACTTCACCGGTCTGACCGCCTCTGTGCTGATCGCGCGGATGCTTTGGATGTAAGGTTCGCGCCCATGCGCCGGATCGCTCTCATCGCCGCACTGTTCTGCGCCGTCTCCTGCAAACGCAGCGAGGACGAGGCGGCGCGGGCGCGAATCTTCTCTCCCCAGCAGCCGGTGGGCGAGCTGCCGGAAGCGAAGGAGAAGCTGGACCCCACGCGGCTCGCGGAAGATCCCGCGCTGGCGAACCGCGTGCTGCACATGCAGCGGCGCGAGATCGATCAGCGGATCGGGACGCACAAGGCGCAACAGCGCGTGCAGTTCGCCTGGTTCCGCGGGCCGGGTCTTCCCGACGGCGGCTCCGAAGTCTCCCTCGCCGAGGAGACCACCCTGCTGGAGGGTCCGGGCGACGAGTTCTCGGTACGCCTGGTCAACGATCGCAACCAGGGGTTCGAGCTCGTGTGGGTGAAGGGCGAGGCATTCGTCAAAAGCCTCTATGGCGCTTTCCACAAGCGAAGGACCGACCGCACCGACCCGCCGCGCATCCGCGAGCAGGCGATGTCGGGGCTGGCGACGTTCGACCGTCTCGCCCGCGGTCTCAAGCTGCGCAACGCCGGGGAGTCGAAGTCAGAGGGGCGCCGCGTCGTGCGCTACGTCGTGACGGGCTACGGCGCGCGGGCCGGCGAGAAGGACACGAGCGATCTGCCGCCGGTGCAGTACCCCGAGAACCGCACCGATCCGGACACGGCACGTCGCCTCGAGCTATGGGAAAAAGAGGAGCCGCTCTCCGTGCGCGGCACGGTCCTCGTCGACGCCGAGACCGCCGCCCCGCTTGCCTGCGATCTCCAGGGGCACTTCAAGGTAGCGGACAACGGCCAGGGACCGGCGGCGGAACTCCATCTCCACTCGGTGCTCGTCACCTCGAGCATCGGGAAGGATCCGAATCTCAAGGCGCCGCAGTTCGAGCCGGAGACGAGCGTTCCGCACGCCGTCAAGGACCCGCTGCGCTTTCTCGGCAAGGGTCCGGCCGCGGGTCCGCAACCCCCCGCCGGCGAGGAACCCGAGGACTCCGAAGAGGACGAAACGCCCCCGCGCTGAGCCTCGCCAATCCTGCGGGAAAGCAGGATCTTTCCCGATAGTCGCGCACATTTGCGCCAAAAGGTTGATCTGTCCCGAATCCCGTGTTCCTCTGCGCGCGTAGAGCCGCATTTCCGGAGAAAAATTGGATCTCCCAAGACGGGGGGGTAGGGTGCAAATGGACGCCGCGACGACCCGGAGAGGTAACCGCGAAATGACCAATAAGTCCTCCTCGACAACGATCACCAGCGCCGAAGTCCGGGAGCTGCTGCGCGTCGCCGCGCGCCAGCTCAGCGCTCGCGAGGAGAAGACGGTACGGATGCGGTCGGGTGCGTCAGTCGGACGCGCGGAGGTGTTGCCGCGCCGCGGACAGAGCCATCCGGAAGCGCGCGCGGAGCTTCTGGCGATGGAGATCGAGCTGAAGCAGAAGCTCGCGTCGCGCGCGCCAAAGAGCGCCGCCGCGGCCGTGCGCGCGAAGGAAAAGGACAAGATTATCCGCGCCCTGCGCCGCCTGAAGTAGCGCATGCTGCTGGCGCTGCTGATCGCGGCGCAGACCTGGGGGCCGCAGCGGCTTCCGCCAGTGCTCGATGCGGAAGATCCGCTGGTCGATGCAGCCGGGATCGTGAAGGACCTGATCGTCGAGCTCGCATACGCGACGAGCGACAACATCACCGGCCGCGCGCTGTACCCGACGGATGCGAAGTGCCTGCTCCGGCGCAGCGTCGCGGAGCGCCTGGCGGTCGCCGCTAACGCGTTGCGCAAACGGGGATTGCGCCTGATTGCGCGTGATTGCACGCGCCCTCCGGATGCGCAGGAGGCGCTCTGGAGAGCGCATCCGCACGCGGGGTTGGTTGCGGATCCTTCGCGCGGAAGCCTGCACGCGCGCGGCGTCGCGATCGATCTCGATCTCGCCGACCTCTCCGGAACGCGCGTGGAGGTGCCGACGAAGCTCGATGCGTTCGTGCCGCAGGCGGCGGCCGACGCTCCCTTGCCGGACTGCGCGGCGAAAGAGCACCGCGAGGCGCTGAAGGCCGCGATGCACGCGGCCGGGTTTCGCGTGAACCCGAAGGAGTGGTGGCACTACAGCCGGCTCTACGGCTGGCGCTGGCCGGTTGCGCTCTCCCGCTGAGTGCAGGCGCAACCTTCGGCGTGCTCGAGCTCGTCGACCAGCGCCCAGCGCGCGGCCGCGACAGAAAGCAGCTCATCGAACTCGGCCGAACGCTCGATCACTTCGATTCCGGTCTCGCGCGAGGCCGCCCAGACGACGCGGCCGCGCAGCGTCGCGGGAGACAGGTGAGCATCGGAGGAGATCAGCGTGGCCGAAACGTCGTCGCCGCGGAAGCCGGTCTCGAATCCGGTGGCGACGCGCAGGCCCCGATCGCTCAAGTCGAGCGCGCGGCACAGCCACGGCTCTGCGCCGCGTGGCCGCACCTCGGCGAACAGCGCGCAGGCGAGGCGGCGGTGGCGCCGCCGCGGCCCGTCCGGATCGGGCTCCCAGCGCGAGGCCGGACGCGCCGACGGCAGGTCGAGCCAGACTCCGTCGCGGACGCGCTCTCGCACGCGCCCGTGCAGAAGGGGATGGTCGGAGGTTTCCGGGACGGCAACCTCGACGATCACGCGAGATCCGGGACCGCCGGGAAGATCGACGTCGGGCAAAAAGAAGCCGGGGCCGAGCCGCAGATGGCGCTGGAATGCGCCGAGCGACTCGAACCGATATCGAACCGGCCAGCTCTCGTCGAGCACCGGAGAGACGGAGTCCCAGCGGATCACACTCCTCCTGCGCGTTCCGGTTTTCGGCGCATGCGCCGGCGGCCGGAATCTGGCGTTATTGTAAAGTTCTAGGATCGAGCCTTCCCCCATTGTCATCGGGAAGCGGGCGCGAGGCTACCGGCACCCCTGGGAAAGGTCGAAAACCAACGGATCGACCGCGGGTTCGCCCCCGAGCTCCGTCCACAATTCCGCACAGGTCGGCCGTCCGCCGCGGGCCCACAAGCCGTTCAGGGAGGCGGCGGTGCGGGGGTTTCGCCACCAGTCCTCGTCGTAGCGCTCGCGCAGGAACGCGACGATGCGGGCGGCGAGTGCACGCCCCTGAAGCTCTGCAAAGCCGCCGAGCCAAGGATCGAGATCGCACAGCGCAAGGCCCGCAGGGAGTTCCGCGCCCGTCGCGCGGACGAAGAGGTCCCGGTGAGCGGCGGCCGCCTTCGAGCCCAGCCCGGACTCGTGCGCCTGAAGCGCCGCGAGCGTCCGCGCCGCGGCGAGGCGGGCGTCGATGACCGCCGCGATTGCGATGGCGCGCTCATCGTCCCGCGCCAGCTCGACCTTCGCGCAACGGCGCAGCCACTCGCGATCGCGGACCAGACCCTCGAGCAGCGCAGCGCAGGCATGCGCCACTGCCGGATCGCCGAACCAAAGATCCTCAGGCGGAGCGTCCGGAGGTGGTCCCGTGCGGAGCAACGCAATCCCGAGCGCGGCGAGGAGCCGCGACAGCGCCCACGGCCCCTCTTGCGGCAGGAAGGTGAGAGCGACTTCCCACGGCGGATCGATCGGCTCCGCATGCGCGCCCGGATGCTTCAGCGGCCGATCCTCGTCGTCGATCTTCACTCCCTCGAATTCGAGCCGCAGCATCTCCGCCCAACGTCGCACCGCGCGCTGCATCTCCCCCGCCGGGAATGCGCCCGCACAGCGCGGCGCGTGCAGCAGGTGAAGGACGTCGTGTCGCGCCGCGCTCCCGGGCTTCGCTCCCGTGTGGCGCTCGAGAAGCCAGAAGCCCAGATCCGAGAGGACCGCGTCCGTTCCGCCGAGGACCTTCTCCGACCACTCCGCCGCGCCGTCGGGAACGCGGAGGCCCGCTTCCGACCGCGCCGTCATCGCCGCATCCCAGCTCGCGCTGCGCGCGCCGTCGGCTGGCTGCAGCGCCGCGGCCAGCGCAGCTTCCAGCTCCGCCCGCTTCTCGCGCGCGCGCTCGGCCGGGAGATTTCGCTCCAGGGCCACCGGCGGAATCGCGCCGTGCAACCCCGCATCCCCCGGCGGGCGCACCAAGGGGCGCTGCGCGAGGGCGAAGAGCTCCTGCGCGGCGCCGGGCTCGAGCGCCAGCGCCCGCGTCCGCGCGAGGAATGCGAGCAGCCACCTCAGGCGGACAATGCGGCCGGGCCTGCGCGGATCCTCGCCCTCCGCATTCGAGAGCGCCTCGCGCGCCTGCGCGGTCCCCTCGGCGCTCGCCGCCAGCTTGTGCGCGCGCAGGAGCTCGCGCAGGGACTGCAGCGCCGGCAGCCCAGCGGCACGCCGGTAACGCTCGCGGCAGAGCCCGGAGGCGAGCGCCGCGGCATCCTCGCGAAGCTCTGGCAGCTCGCGGAGCACGAGCCGTCTTTACTTGATCAGCCGCCCCTCGCAAGAGCGCCAGTCCAGGTTCCGGAAGTACGCGTCGATGTATTTGGCGCGCTCCGTGGCTTTGTAGTCGGGGACGAACGCGTGCTCCCACGCGTCCATGACCACGATCGGCTTGAACCCGGGGGGATGGCCGTCGTTGTGCAGCGTGATCCAGTGATTCGAGATCTGGCGATTCTCGGGGTTCTGGTAGGCGATGGCCCAGCCGACGCCGCGCATGACGGCGATGGCCTTGAAATCGTCCAGCCAGGCCTCGACGCTGCCGAAGCCCTGCGCCAGCGCTTGCGCCAGCGGACCGCCCTTGTTCAGCGCGTCGGGCTCGGGCGCGAGGTTCCCGAAGTAGAGCTCGTGCAGCACCATGCCGCCGTACTCGAATCCGAGCCAGCGGGTGAGCTCCGCGAACGCCGGATTGGTGCCCTTGGCCTTGCCTTCCTTGGCGAGCGCTTCCAGCTGGGCAGTGATCTCGTTGACGTTCTTGACGTATCCCTCGTAGAGCTTGAAGTGGTCCTGCAACAGACCGTCGGAGATTCCCGACAGACCCTTCAGCCTCGTGAACTGCTTCGGCTCGTACCGTTTCATGCGCGGCAAGATGCGCATCGCGCGGCGCAAGTGCGGCAGGCACGCGCCTGCTTCTTCGGATCTCTCTCGACGGAGCGATCGGGGAACGCTAGTGTGAGCGCCGAAAGCTCCTTTTGCCGAGGAGGGTGGATGGATTCGAATGTCGCCGAGTGGTTGAACCTCGTCTTCCGCTGGATCCACGTACTCGCGGGCGTGATGTGGATTGGCCATCTCTGGTTCTTCAACTTCGTCAACGCCCAGCTGGCGAAGACGTACGACCCGGATTCCCGCAAGAAGGTGATTCCCGAGCTGATGCCGCGCGCGCTCTACTGGTTCCGCTGGGGCGCCGCATACACCTGGGTCACCGGCATCCTCCTGCTCTGGGTGGTGTACTGGGCAGGCAATGCGATGGGCAACGACCGCATGTCCAGCTACGGGTCCGGAGGCATCGGACTCCTGATCGTGATCATCTGCTTCGCGATCTACGACGTGCTCTGGAAGAACATGAAGAACGAGACCACCGGGATGATCGTCTCCCTGGTCCTCTTCGCCGTGGTGGTCTTCATCTTCCACCTCTTCATGGGCGGGCGCGCGATCTTCATCTACGCGGGCGGCCTGCTTGGCACCATCATGGCGGCCAACGTCTGGATGCGGATCTGGCCCAACCAGCGGAAGATCATCGCCGGCGTGAAGGGGACCGGGCCCGCGGCCGATCCATCGGTGGCCGCTCTGGCCGGCCTGCGCAGCAAGCACAACACGTACATGTCGATGCCGCTGATCTTCTTCATGGTCGCGAATCACTTTCCGACCGTGTACGGCAGCGATTACGCCTGGGTCGTCGCGGTCGTCTTCGTGATCATCGGCTGGGGAATCACCAAGTTCCTCTTCAACAAGTCGGGAACGCCGGCCCCGGCGCGGTTCTAGGAGATTGCCGCAGTGCAGAGCGTGAACCTGATCAGCGATGCGCGTTACTCGGACGACAAGCCCAACGTCCTGCACGCGGTCAAGACCGATCAGCTGCTCGTGGACGGGATCTACCTCAAGGCCGGGCAGAGGACCGGCTGGAAGAAGCACCCGGACGCGGACCGCGCCTTCGTCTGCGTCCAGGGATCTGGAGAGCTGGTGCTGGAGACGACCGCCGCCGGGAACGAGCTGCGCATCCCCCTCGGTCCCGGCGCCGTGGCGCTGGCCCCCAGGGCGGTGTTCTTCGACCTCGTCGCCGGACCAGAAGGAATGGTCTGCTCGGCATTGAGCAAGTTTCCCGTCCGGGTCGTGGAGAAGGGCTGAGGCGCCCACCCTCCCGGCTCCGGCTGGTTGCCGATCGCGACGAGCCGCTGCTCGACTTCGTCCTCCGCCGGGGCGCCATTGGCGAAGAGACCGCGCGCGAAGCGATCTTGCGGGGAGGCGCGTTCGTTCGCGGCAAACGGGTGAAGGAGCTCGCGTGCGCCGTGCGGGCCGGCGATCGGGTCGAGCTGGCATTGCGCTCTTCGCGGGCGTCTCCGGTCGGCAAGGACCGCATCCTGCATCTCGACGCCGAAGTCGTCGCCATCGACAAGCCCGCCGGCGTCGCGGCGCAGGAGGATCTCGCCGGGGGCGACACGTTGCCGCAGCTGTGCAGCGCACTCTTGCGAGAGATGGGGGAACAGCAGACGCAGGCGTTGCTCGTGCACCGCCTCGACCGCGGGACGACCGGGGTGACTTTGCTGGCGCGCACGCGGCGGGCCCAGTCGGCGCTGCTCGGCGAATTTCGCGAGCACCGCGTCCGCAAGGAATATCGCGCTCTGGTCTCGCCGGCGCCGTCGGCGGACACAGGCATCGCCGACGGCCCCGTTGCATCGCGGCCGGCGTTGACGCGGTGGCGCGTCATGGAGCGCCATCGGAGCTCGGCGATGATCGCAGCGCTGCCGGAGACCGGGCGCACGCACCAGATCCGCGTGCACCTGCTCGCGCTCGGATGCCCCTTGCTCGGAGACAAGGCGCACGGCGGCCCCGCCTTCCTCACCACGGCCGCCGGCGTGCGGCATGACTTCGGGCGCCCGATGCTCCACGCGCTCTCGCTGGAATTGCGCCATCCCGGGGGCAGCCCGCTGCACATCGAGGCGCCCCTGCCGGCCGACTTCGAGGCGGCGCGCGCTTTCTTGCGCACCTGGAGCGCCGCGCCGGATTGAAAGGCGGCGGGGCGTCTGTTAGAGCAGCGCGCCATGGGTGAGAACACCGAGGCGAAAAAGGACACTGGCCTGCTGATCGTGCAGAGCAAGGTGCGCGATCTGATCCGCGAAAGGGAGATGCGCACCTCGGACGAGTTCATCTCGGCGCTCTCGGAGCACGTCCGCGCCGCGGTGGAGAAGGCCGTCTCGCGCGCCAAGGAGAACGGGCGAAGCACCTTGCGGCCCGCAGATCTGTAGCGGGATCCGCAGTGCAGCTCGCGATCGCGTGCTGGCGGCGTTCCGGTCCTGACGGTCGTCGCGAAAGTGGCGGCGCGCGGACGCGCGCCCTGCTACCTTCAATCCCGTGAGACACACGCTGCCCAATGGGCTGACGCTGCTGGTCGAGGAGAACCACGCGGCGCCGGTGGTCGCCATCCAGGTGTGGATGCGCGTCGGAAGCGCCGACGAGGGCCCCGACGAGGCCGGGATCGCACACCTGCACGAGCACATGCTCTTCAAGGGCACCGCGCGGCGTGGGCCGGGGGACATCGCCCGCACCGTCGAGTCCTGCGGAGGCGAGATCAATGCCTGGACGAGCTTCGACCAGACCGTCTATCACGTCGTGCTCGCCTCGCGCTTCTTCGCCGAAGGAATGGACGTGCTCGCCGATGCCGTGACGAGCGCGGCCTTCGATCCGGTCGAGCTGCAGCGGGAGATCGAAGTCGTCTGCGAGGAAATCAGACGCACCCAGGACTCGCCCACGCGCAAGCTGTCGCGCGAGCTGTTCGCTTCGGCCTTCACGCGCCATCCCTATGGCAAGCCGGTGATCGGCACCGAAGCGAGCGTGCGCGGCTTCACCCGCGAGGGGATCCTGCGGTTCTACCGGCGCTGGTACAAGCCCGCGAACGCCGTCCTGGTCGTGGTGGGCGACGTGCGCGAGGCCGAAGCGCTCGAGCTGGCGGAGAAGTCGTTCCGCTGGCCAGAGGACCCGTTCGTTGCAGCCCCGTCGCGGCCTCCGGAACCACACCGGGAGCTGCCGCTGGCGCGGATGCGGGCCGAGCCGCTCAAGGAGGGATATCTCTCCATCGCCTGGCCTTCGCCGCCACTGGTGCACGAGGACGTGGCCGCGCTGGACGCCCTCGCCATCGTGCTGGGCCACGGCGAGGCGTCTCGCCTGCATCGTGCCCTCAAGCGCGACCGCCTGCTCTGCACCGAGGTGCAGGCCAGCTGCTACACGCCGGTCGATCCGGGACTGACCATCGTCGGCCTGACCTTGCAGCCTGCCACTGCGCGCGATGCGGTCCGCGAGGCGCTGTCGCAAACGTACCGGCTCCGCAGCGAAGAGGTGACGGGCGAAGAGCTTTCCGTCGCCTGCCGTCTGCTGGAGAGCGACGCCGTCTACCAGCGCGAGACCGTGCAGGGACAGGCGCGCAAGCTCGGCTTCTATCAATCGAGCGCGGGGGGCGTGGAATTCGAGCAGCGCTACCTCGATCACGTCGCCCGGCTCACGCCGGCTCGGGTACGAGATGCGGCGGAGCGCTGGATCGATCCCTCCGCCGCCGTTCTCGCGGCGCTGTTGCCGGAGCGCGGTTGTCCTCCAGAAGGGGAGATGCTGGAGCTCTTGCAAGAGGCGGCGGCCGTCGTCCGCCCTCGGGCTGCGCCCTCTTCCGCGCCGCCCGAGAAGCGCGCTCCGATCAGATTCGCCGAGCGCGCGACAACCGGACCCCTGCTCCGGGAGGAGCTGCCGTCCGGAGGCGTCCTCTTGATCAAGGAGGAGCGGGCGGTGCCGCTGGTCGCGCTGCGCGCTGCGTGGCAGGGCGGCCTGCGCGCGGAGGACGGCTCCAACGCGGGCATCAACATGCTGCTTGCGCGGCTGGTGTCGAAGGGAACGCAGACCCGCGGTCCCGAACGCCTGGTGCGCGAGATGGAGGCGATGGGCGGCTCCATCGGCGGCAATGCAGGCCGCAACAGCTTCGGGTTGCGGGCGGAGCTCCTTTCCCGGCATCTGCGCGAGGGATTCGACATCTTCGCGGAGGCGGTCTCCGCCCCGGCGTTCGATCCCGAGGAGGTGCAGCGCGAACGCACCCTGCAGATCGACGAGCTGCGGTCCCGCGAGGACAACCCTGCCGGAGTCGCCTTCCTGCTCTTTGGCGAGACGCTCTATCGCAAGCACCCGTATCGCTTCGACACGCTCGGCACGGAAAGCAGCGTCGCCCGGCTCGAGCCTGGCATCCTCTCCCGGTATCGCGCGCAGCAGTATCCGCCGGGCGCGCTGACGATCTCCGTCGTCGGCAACGTCGATCCCGCCGAGGTGCGCGAGCAGGTCCTGCGCAGGTTCACGTCGGCGCCCGCCGCGCGCGTGTCGATCGCGCCGGTCCAGGAGGAGCCGCCGGATGCGCCGCGGTTCGCCGTGAAGAAGCTCGACAAGGCGCAGGCGCACCTGGTGCTCGGATTCCCCGGCGCGCGGCTGTCGGATCGGGCGCGCTGGCCGCTGGAAGTGCTGTCGGCGGTGCTCTCCGGCCAGGGCGGGCGCCTCTTCGTCGAGCTACGCGACAAGCGCAGCCTGGCGTACAGCGTCACCAGCTTCTCCATGGAGGGCCTCGACCCGGGCTATTTCGCCGTCTACATCGGTTGCGGTCCCGGCAAGGTTCAGGAAGCCCTCGACGGGATTCGAAACGAGCTGCGGCGCATACGCGAGCAGCCCATCGGAGCCGCCGAGCTTGCGCGCGCCCGCCATCATCTCATCGGCACGCACGCCATCTCCCTGCAGCGCAATTCGGCGCGCGCCGCCGTGTACGCGTTCGACGAGTGCTACGGCCTCGGCGCCGACGCTTCCGCGAAGTACGCCGCCAACGTCGCGGCGGTCAGCGCCGAGGACGTGCTGGCCACGGCGCAGAGCCTGCTGACGCCTTCGCGCGAGGTGATCGCGCTCGTCGCCCCGGAGGGCGCGGTCCCGCAGGAGCTCGGCCGGTGAGCTGGGCGCTGGTGCTGGTCGCGCCGCCCGAACAACTGGAGATCCTCGCCGCGGACCTGTTCGACCGCGGCGCCCTCGGCGTCGAGCTGCAGGAGCCCGGAATGCCTCTGATGCCGGGCACGCCGCCCCTGCCCGAGGGTCGCGGCCGCGCGATCGCGCACTTCGCCGACCGGAGCGCAGCGAGCGAATCCGCGAGCGCGCTGGGCGCGGAGCCGCCGGTCGAGATCCCCGAGGAAGACTGGAACGCGCTGTGGCGGGCGCACCACCGCACGATGCAGGTCGGGCCACGGGCCTGGGTACATCCGCCATGGGAAGACCCGCCGGGAACCGGCGTGGCGGTGGCGATCGAGCCTGGCATGGCGTTCGGGACCGGGAGCCATCCCACGACTGCGCTCTGTCTGGAGCGCTGCGACGAGCTGCTCAGCGAGCTCCCCGGGTCCGATCTGCTCGACGTCGGCACCGGCAGCGGCGTCGTCGCATTGCTCGCGAAGAAGCTGGGCGCACGTCGGGTGGTGGCGACGGACAATGACGCGGTGGCGCTCGAGGCGGCGCGGCAGGGTGCGGCGCTGAACGGGGTGAGCGGCGTCGATTGGGCCTTGACCGCGGATCCGGACGAGGTGCCAGGCCGGTTCACGATCGTGATCGCAAACATCCTCCTCAACACGCTCGAGGAGCTCGCTCCGGCGATCGCGCGCAAGCTCGCGGATCGGGGGCGGCTCGTTCTCTCCGGCCTTCTCTGCACCCAGGGCGACGACGCCGAGCGCGCGTACGTCGCGCAGGGACTGCGGCCCTTGGCGCGCAAGGAGCGTGAGGGCTGGCTGCGAATCGAGCTGGCCCGGCCGTGATCATCCATCGCCTCTTCATTCCCCCTGACCGGCTCGTTGCGGGACCGCGCGTGAAACTGACGCCGGACCAGGCGCGTCATCTGTTCACCGTCCTGCGGCTCCAGTCCGGCGCGGAGGTCGAGGTGTTCGACGGGCAGGGCGGCAGGTTTTCGGCGTTCGTCTCCGGCGACCAGCTCGAGATCGGTCGCGCGCTGCCGCGCGACCCACGCCGGCTGGACGTGGTGCTCGTCCAGGCCGTGGCGAAGGGAGAGAAGATGGATCTGGTGGTGCAGAAGGCCACCGAGCTGGGTGCGGCCCGGATCATGCCTTTGGCCGCCGAGCGCGCCGTCGTGCGGCTCGAGGCGGGACGCGGCTCTACGCGCGCCGATCGCTGGCGCCGCGTCGCGCAGGAGGCGGCACGACAGTGCGGGCGCGCGGACGTGCCACGCATCGACGCTCCGTCGCCGTGGGAAGACGTCTTTTCCCTGCTGCGAGCGGAGGCGGACCGGCGCGCGCTCCTGCTCGATCCGGCGGACGACGGCCTCCGGCTCGGCGACGCGGCTCGCGGCGTGCCCCGATCGCTGGTTGCCGTCGGACCCGAAGGAGGGTTTTCGCCCGCCGAGCGGCAGCGGGCCGTCGAGAGCGGATTCCTTCCGGTCACGCTGGGAAAGAGGGTCCTGCGCACGGAGACGGCGGGGCTCGCGGCACTGGCGGTCGTCCTGCACGTCAACGGCGACCTCGGCTGAGCCGTCGGCGCCATACAACGATCGTGGCACTGCATTGACAGCGTGGGCGCCAAGGTGTGGGCTGTCGTCAGGAGGCCGCCATGCCGCATTTCGCGTGGTCCGTGGCCATTCTGCTCTCCCTGCTGGCTTCCTCGGTGTTGGCGGACGTTGCGCCCGTCGCAGCGCCGGTGTCGGCGATCCTCGCGACCGAGGAGCACGTCTGTTCGGGCGCTTTCGCGCCATTGGCCTGGCGCGACGCCTCCGACGCGCTTTTCTTCGCGACCGGTCCGACGTCGCGGCTCGACCAGCACGAGATGTGGGCGGGAGTTTTGGCGCCGCTCCTCGCCGCCCGCTACCTGGCAGGCACGCTTCGCCTCCTGGGACTCGGCGTGCCGACCCAGACGCAGCTCCGGTTCACCCACGTCGGCTGGCGCCCGCGGTGGCCGTTCTGTTAGCGGCTGCCGCACCGGAGGTGCGGATTTGCGGCTACGGCTTGGGGCTGTACAGGCCAAGAGATGCGTCAGTGCGCCCGCGCGTGCTCGAGGCAGTATTCCGTCAGCTTGCCATGGCACTTGTCCTGGCAGTCGCAGACGCGGAATTCGAGATTCGGATCGTCCGCCTCGCTCTTTCCGCACTTGGCGCACACGCGCGCCTTGCGCGGCTGCGGGGAGAACGCGGGTGCCGTCCTTCGCCGGACCGCCGCTGCGCCGCGCATCCGATCCCGTAGCGTGCTGCCACAGAAGAGCAGGAAGTCAGCCAGCGCCACGCCGACCGCCGCCCGGGTAGCGAGATCGCCGGTGATGAATGCGTAGACCATCAGGCCGCCGCTGAGAAAGCCGAGGTACTTCACCTTCACCGGAAGGATCAGCAGCAGGACCTCGTACTCGGGAAATTCCACGGCGAACGCCAGCAGCAGCGCCTCGGCGACGAAGCGCCCGCTCGCAGGTCCGACGACGAACGACACCGCGAGCGTCGCGAGAGCGCCGAGAAAGAAGAACATGTCGAATCGGAAGCTGCCCCACTGCGCCTCGAGCGCGGTGCCCATGGTGTGCAAGAACCAGAGCCCGAGGGCCGTCCAGAGCAGGCCGGAGCCGGTCACCGGGCCGACGGGAGCGAAGAGAAAAGTGACGATGCGCCAGACTTCTCCGCGCATCACCGCCGCGGGGTCCAGCCAGAGCAGGTGGGCGATCTCGGGCCGGGCGAACACGAGCAGATGCAGGGCGCCCGAGATCCCGACCACCCAGAGGATGATCCCCTCCGGCGCGTGCCGCCCGAAGCGTCGATCGAGGCGGGCGAGGAGCTTCTCCACGGGCCTCCATTAGCATCGACATGCTAGAACGGCGACCCCAATGGATCCCATCGCGCGATTCGTCGAGCTGCTCGAGCGGGCGAAGAAGACGCCGGCGATTGCGGAGCCCACGGGGATGACGCTGTCGACCGTGGGGGTGGACGGCCGTCCTTCGTCGCGCATCGTGCTGCTCAAGGGGATCGACGCGAGGGGACTCGTCTTCTATACGAATACGCGCTCGCGCAAAGGGCGCGAGATCGCCGCGCAGCCCGGGGTCTCGCTCATCTTCTGGTGGCCGCAGCTCGAGTCCCAGATCCGCTTCGAGGGAAACGCCGTGCGCGTGACCGAGGCCGAAGCCGACGCGTACTTCGCGACCCGGCCACGCCTCTCGCAGCTCGGCGCCTGGGCTTCGGACCAGAGCGCGCCGCTCCGGTCGCGCGAGGAACTGGAAGAGCGCTTCGCGGAGCTCGACCGCAAGTACGCAGAAAAGCCGGTTCCGCGCCCGTCGCACTGGTCCGGGTACCGGGTGACTCCGCTCGCGGTGGAGTTCTGGCGCAACCGGTCCGGCCGCCTGCACGAGCGCGACCTGTACACGCGCGCCTCCGCCGACGCGCCGTGGACGATGACGTTGCTCAATCCGTGACGATTACTTGGGCGCCTTCGGGCCGACCATCTGCTCCGGCCGGACCCACTGATCGAACTGCTCGGCAGTGACGAATCCGAGCTTGAGTGCAGCTTCCTTCAGCGTGGTTCCTTCCTTGTGCGCCGTCTTGGCGATCTTCGCCGCCTTGTCGTAGCCGATGTGCGGATTGAGCGCGGTGACCAGCATCAGCGACTCGCGCATCAGCTTCCCGATCCGCTCGCGGTCGGGCTCGATTCCCACGGCGCAGTTGTCGTTGAAGCTCCGGCAGCCGTCGGCGAGCAGGCGGACCGACTGCAGGAAATCATGGATGATGAGCGGCTTGAAGACGTTCAGCTCGAAGTTCCCCATCGCTCCGCCGAGATTGACCGCGCCGTCGTTGCCGAGCACCTGGGCGCAGAGCATGGTCATGGCCTCGCTCTGCGTCGGGTTGACCTTGCCCGGCATGATCGAGCTGCCCGGCTCGTTCTCCGGAATCTTGATCTCGCCCAGCCCGCACCGCGGGCCCGACGCGAGCCAGCGGACGTCGTTGGCGATCTTCATCAGCGAGACGGCGAGCGTCTTCAGCGCGCCGTGGGCGAACACCAGCGCGTCGTGCGCGGCCAGCGCCTCGAACTTGTTCGGCGCCGAAGTGAACGGGTGCCCGGTGAGCTTCGAGATCTCCGCGGCGACGCGGTCGCCGAACTCCGGATGAGCATTCAGTCCCGTCCCGACAGCGGTGCCGCCGATGGCGAGCTCGCGCATGTGCTGCAGCCCGCTCTCCACGTGCCGGATGCCGTGATCGAGCTGCGCCACCCACCCGCTGATCTCCTGTCCCAGCGTCAGCGGCGTCGCGTCCTGCAGGTGCGTGCGGCCGATCTTGACGACGTCGCCGAACTCTTCCGACTTGTGCGCCAGCGTGTCCCGGAGCAGCCGCACGGAGGGGATCAGGTGATCGACGACGGCCGGCACCGCCGCCACGTGCATCGCCGTCGGAAAGACGTCGTTCGACGACTGTCCCTTGTTCACGTCGTCGTTGGGATGGACGAGCCGCTCCTCGCCGCGGCGGCCACCGAGGATCTCGCTGGCCCGGTTCGCGAGCACCTCGTTCATGTTCATGTTCGTCTGCGTTCCCGAGCCGGTCTGCCAGACGGCGAGAGGAAACTCGCCCTCATGCTTGCCCGCGATCACCTCGTCCGCCGCCTCGATGATCGCCTTGCCCTTCTTTGGATCGAGAACGCGGAGGTCGAGGTTCACCTGCGCGGCTGCGCGCTTCACCTGCGCCAGCGCCTTGATCAGCGCCGGAGGCATCTTCTCGCTGCTGATGCGGAAGTTCGTCAACGATCGCTGGGTCTGGGCGCCCCAGAGTCTCTCCGCGGGGACCTCGATGGGGCCGAAGGTGTCCTTCTCGATACGCGTGGCCATGCGCGGCTCCTTGAGGGGCCCGCGGTGCATAGCGCCGTTCCCCGCTGCAAACAAGCGTGGGAAAGATTAATTGACCGCGCGCGCAACCGACGTAGCGTTCGCCGCATGCAGCGCAGGCCGCTCGATTCGGGACCGGCGTCGCCCGTGAGCGTCGCCATCTCCGACGTGCCCGTCGCGCCGGTGGCGGTGTCCTTCGCCTCCGACCCACCTCCTCGCGTTGCGGCACCCACTCGCCGCACGGGATGGGCGTCGAGAACGAGGCGGCTGGCGGGCTGGGCGATCGATCTCGCCGGCATTGCAACATGGCTCGTGCTCCAGTTGGTCATCGCCGCGCGGCTCGCGGCGGGCCGGTCGCTGTCCGAGACGGTGCTCGTCACGCCCGGGCCGTGGCTCGGCGCCGCCGCCGTCCTTGCGCTCGCCTGGTCCTGGATCTTCGTGGCTCTGTGGGGTCGCACTCCGGGAATGGCGCTGACCGGACAGCGTCTGCACACCCTGGACGGCCCCGCGCCAGGACCGCTCACGGCGTTCGTGCGTGCCGTTCTATCGCTCTTCTCCGCGTCGCTTGGCCTGTCCGGCTTCGTGCTCGCGTTGGCCGATCCGCGAAGACAGACGCTGCACGACAAGCTCTGCCGGTGCGTCGCTGTCGTTGACTGAGCCGCTGCGTCGCCGTTAGGCTGCGCGCCCGTGGCTGAAGCGAAACAGTACATACTCCCCATGCCGAGACGGCGGGGAGTCATTTTCTTCCTCCTCGCGAACGTCTTCGCCTTCGCGCTCTGCGCGTCCATCTGGGCGCTGTTCTGGTACGGGGACTTCTTCACGCCTGCCGCCCGCGCCATCTGGGGCTTCCTCGCCGCACACTCCGGCTGGACCGTCGGGGCCGCGCTCTCGCCGCTCTTCGCCGCCCTCGTTCTCGGCTACGGCTACATGCGCCGGGCGATGGCGCGCCGCGCACGCGAGAAGGCCGAGACGCTGGCGCTGGCCGCGCAGCGCGCCGGGACGCAGCTCCCGCACTAGCTTGCTGCCCCTCCTGCTCGCAGCCGCGGTGCTGGTGCCCGCGTCCCCGGACGCAGTGCTCTCCATCGAGGATGTGTCGGGGCTGCGCGCGCTGCTGGAGAAGGCCGGCACGCACGCGCCATCCCTCGGCCCGCACCCGATCGGCTCGACTTTGAGCGACCGCCTGGGGGTCGACCTGCTCTCCGAATCGGCGGAGTGGGGTCTCGCGGCGCGCGGAGCGCGACTGGTCGTCTTTTCGCGTGATGGAATGGGGCTGGCTGCGCCGGTCCACGACGCGGGTGCGGCGAAAAAAATGCTCGCGACATGGCTGGGCCAGAAGCCACGTCGTGCCGGCCGGATCGCGGGAGGGCGCCTCTTGACGGCGTCCGGCGCCAACCCGACGGCGGTGCTGGCGGCGATGTCGCGTTCTTCCCCGCTGCCTGCCGGTCTGGCTAGCCGCGCAAAGGGGCCCGTCTGGCTCTGGATGCGACTCGCCCCTCCGTTGCACGCGGTCCTGCTCTCGCTCGATGCCAGCGGTGCCGGCTTGATGGGGCGCGGACTGGTCACGGCCAATGGACCCATTCTCGCCGGGGCAGCGCCGTCCGGATGCGCGGAGGGCATCGCCTGCCTGCGCGCCGGTGTCACTCCCGCGGGACGCGACGCGATCGCGCTCGGTCTCGAGCGGCTCGGATTCCAGCGACAGCCGGACCTGGCGAGCGCGGCGAGAGTGGAGGAGCGTCTCGAGGCGGGCGACGCGCACGCTCTCTCCGACGGGCGCTCGCTCCCGCGCGCGACTCGCCTGCTGGGCGCGTTCGACACACCCCCGTCTGCGGGCCCTCTGCTCGAGATCACGGTCGTGCTTGCCGCCCTAGAGAGCGTCCTCGCTACGCTCTCGCCGCTCGACGCGCTGCGCGGCCCGCTCGCCGCCGGGGCATATGCCGCCCACCTCCTGTACGGGCCGCTGCTGCGCAATGCCGGCCCGCTGACGTTGACCGGAAACCCGCGCGGAGCTGGAGCGGAGCTCGAGCTGCGACTTCCCCTGCGCTGAAGAGCCCGTCAGTCGCCTTCGTAGATCCCGACTGCGCCGCGCCGGAACGCGACCAGGATCCGCCGCTTGGATGTCGCCGTCGCCGGCTGCACCTGGATGTCCCAGACGGCGCTGTTCGTCTGCGCTCCTAGTCCGCGGTAGTGCAGCACGGTCCCGTCGGGCTTGATGCGCGTCACGCCGAAACCGGCGTCCCGATAGCCGACCCAGACGCTGTCGTCGACCGGATCCTTGGCCAGCGCGCCCACGGCCTTCGTGGGCAGCACCGAGGTGGCGTCCGCCTTGTAGTGACCGTCGTGGTCGATCAACCGCAATCCGTTGGTGGAGGAACCGATCCACGCGTCGCCGTTGGTCATCACCGCGATCGCGGTGACGTTGTCGAATACCCAGTCGTCCGGATTGCGGAAGTCCGGGTCCGAGGCGAGCCAGTCGCCGTGCGCCGCGTCCCGCCGCTCGGTGACCGGATCCGGCCAGATGTCCATCCGGTTCCAGAACGCCGCCTGCGCCGCGGGATCGTCGGCGATGTTCGCCGCACTGTGCCCTTTGCTCACGTACAGCTCGGTCTGGAGCTCCGCGGCGTAATAGTCGCCGAGGTTCTCGCCGAAGCGGAAGCGCGTGGTCCGGGCGAATCCTCCGAACCAGACGTCAAAGAACGTATTGCCCGCCTTGTCGACGTGCGGCCAGGTGTCGATCGCGATCCCGTAATAGAGGTCGGTGATGAACCAGCCGTGCTTCTCGTTGATCGCCGGATGCACGTGCTCGACGTTGCCGGAGCACCAGGGTTGTCCGTTGCACCCCGGATCGCCGGTGTAGTCGGCGTGACCCACGGCGAAGCCGTGGTTTCCGCCGAACCAGACGTAGTTGGTCCCCCGCTGCCAGACGACGCGGTAGATGAAGCAGAGCTTCTCCCGTCCCGCCAGCTCGTTCGACACCACTCCCGGTCCGCTGAAGATGTCGTAGTGGGCAACCTTGATGCCTTGGCCGTTCAACACGAGCTTGTCCGCGTCACCGCTCTTGTAGACGGACGGGTCCGCCTTGGCGTGGTTGTCGCCGTACCGATCCCACTCGCTCTCGCAGTCGCCCTTGCCGCCGTAGCCGACGAAGGCGCTCGAGCCGGGACCGCCGGAGATGCTGAGGACGGGTGTCTGATCCAGGCTCGGATTGGTTTCCGCCGGCCAACCTCCGGGCAGATATCCGTAGGGATGCAAGCCGTCGGCGAGCGTGAACTGCTGGAACCGTCCGCTTCCGCCGCGCTGGACGAACACGCCCGCGTTCCGGCCGGCGACCCAGATGTTTCCGTCCTCGTCGGCGGAAGCCCCCATCACGGTGCCGGAGGGCAGCCCGTCGGTCGCGAAGCGCCAGCCTGCGCTGTCGGAGATCGTCTTCACTTCGCCCGCGCTCCACGGGCCGGCGTCGGTTCCGCCGTCGATGCCGCCGTCCATTCCGGCGTCGTCGAACCCGCCGTCCACACCGCCGTCGTAGCCGGCGTCCTCGTGCGAGTCCTGCGGCGGGATCACTTCCTTTGATCCGCCATTTCCATGACCACATGCGACCGCCACCGCAATCGCGACTACCGCCCCCGCCACCACGCACCAGCGCATCGCTCAGTTCCCTTCGTAGACGGCGACCGCGCCGCTCTGGAATGCGAAGAACACCTTGCGCGGCGAAGTCGGAGAGATCTGGATGTCGACGACCGGGCTCTTCTCCAGCTGTGGGCCGAGCACGTTCGCGTAGTGCTCGACCACGCCGCCTTTGTGGATGCGAGAGATGCCACCTTCGTACTTGTAGCCGACCCACAGGCTGCCGTCGGTGTCGAGGGCGATGGCACTCACGTTGTTCGCGAAGAGCGTCTTGTTCTCCGCCGTGAGGTCACCGACGAAGTTGCCGTCGTGGTCGAGATGCCGGATGCCGCGGCCGAACGAGGCGATGTAGACGCTGTTGTCCGCGGGGTCCGCAGCGATGCCCGAGACCAGATCCAGGCCAGCGCTCCATTGTGCCGGAGTCGGGAACGTCGGGTTGCCCGCTGCGTCGTATTCGCCGACGCCGTCCGACCAGACGTCGAGGCGGTTCTGGTACGCAGCCTTGAACGCCGCATTGGCGGGGGCATTGATGTTGTTCTTCGTCCACGCCTCTGTCCTTGCCTCGGCGTCAAAGTAACTTCCGCCGGTTTCGCCGAAGCGGAACCGCGTCGTGCGCGCCATTCCGCCGAACCAGACGTCGTGCAAGCCGCCCTGGGAAAGGGGATCGATGGCAATGCCCCAGTAGTCCTCGGTCACGAAATTCCCGGCCGAGTCGTTGAAGGCCGGATGCACGTGCTCCAGGACTCCGGCGCAACCGAGCTGGCCGTTGCACGTCGGATTGCCGGCGAAGTCCGCCTTGCCGAGCGCGAAGCCGTGATTGCCGCCGAACCACAGGTAGTTCGTGCCGTGCTGATAGACGATGCGCCAGATGCTGCAGAGCTTCTCGCGTCCCACGGGTTCGGCCGCGACGACGCCCGGTCCGCTGAAGATGTCGTAGTGCACGACGGAGAGCGCGTCCCCGGCCAGCGTGACCTTGTCGGCGTCACCGCTCTTGTACACCGCGGGGTCGCCCCAAGCGGAAGGCTGCGACCATTGATCCCCCGCCCAGGCGTCTTCGCAGCGGGGCTTTCCCTGATACCCGACGAAGACCGTCCCGCCCTTTCCACCGGCGACAGAGATGACCGGAGTCGCCGCGAGAGTCGGATTCGGATCCGAAGGACTGCCGTCGGGCACTCCCTTGAACTTGGCCATGTCGCCCATCAGGTAGCCATAGGGATGAAGTCCGTCGGCGATTCCGTATTGCCGGAAGGAGCCGCGGCCACCGCGCTGCACGAACAATCCGGCGTCGCCGCCGGCGACGTAGACGTTGCCGTCTTCGTCCGCCGTGACGCCCATCACGTTGTTCGGCGGCATTCCGTCGGAAGTGCCGTAGAACGTCCAGCCGGGTCCCAGGATCGGAGGCACGATGATGACTCCGGCATCGGTGCCTCCGTCGGTCGGTCCTCCGTCTGGGCCCGCATCGGGAGCGCCCGCGTCGGCGGCGGAGCCGGAATCGACCGCGCCGCCGTCCCCGGAGCCGCCGTCCGGAGGGACGACGTTGGATTCGTTTCGATCGCTGCCCCCGCCGCCGCAAGCAACCCCGATGGCGATGGCCGCAGCCACCGCCGCCGGGCCGACCCACCGCCAGCCCGAACGCATGCCTTGTCTCCCCCCGCGGCCGCTTCGGAGCAGGGGCCGTGCCAGCGGGCGCGCGCCGACGGCGGAAAAGACTTGGGAAATTCCGTTCTCACCGGTGGGTACGAACCGGGCGGGCCGCGGTAGACTCGCACCCAGGATTGAGACGTTCGTGAGACATCGAGGTCCGCACGCGTCCAGACAGAGCGACGCGCCGCTGCTATTCACTCCGGCGATGGATGCCGAAGCCTGCTATCGCGCGGTCGAGGGGCGTGACGCCCGCTTCGCCGGCCGCTTCTTCCTCGGCGTGCGGACGACGAACATCTATTGCCGCCCCGGCTGCCCGGCGCGTGTGCCGCGGCGCGAGAACGTCATCTTCTTTCCTTCCGCGGCCGCCGCGCAGGCAGCAGGATTCCGCGCCTGCCTCCGCTGCAGGCCCGACGCCGCACCGGGATCGCCGGCGCAGGCCGGAACCGCCGCGACACTCTCGCGTGCGCTGCGCCTGCTCGAGGAATCGGGCGACGCGGCGGGCCTCGCCGATCGCCTCGGGGTCACCGACCGGCACCTGCGGCGGCTCTTCGCGCGCCATCTCGGAGCATCGCCGGCGGAGGTGCTCCGGACGCGCCGCCTGCACCTCGCGCGGCAACTCCTCGAGACCTCCTCGCTCCGGATCATCGACGTCGCGCACGCCGCGGGCTTCCAGAGCCTGCGCCGGTTCAACGAAGCGGTCCGCCGCGGCTTCGGCCGCACTCCCTCGCAACTTCGCACGCTGCCGGAAGCTCCCGGCGCCGCGCTGACCCTGCGCCTCCCGTTTCATCCGCCGCTCGACTTCGAGGCGCTGCTGGCGTTCTTCGCGGCGCGGGCGCTCCCCGGACTCGAGGAAGCGGGCGATGGTGCCTGGCGGCGAAGGCTCCCCGAGGGGTGGCTCGAGGTCGTCCGCGACGGCCCTGCCCACCTGCAGGCGAGGATGCCCGCGTCACTCGCGCCGCGGGCGCTCTCCTTCGCCGCGCGTATCCAGCGCGTCTTCGATCTGCGCGCCGACCCCGCGCCGATCGCCGAGCATCTCGGGCGTGACCCGATCCTCAAGCCGTACTTGCGCCCCGGCCTCCGCATTCCGGGTGCGTGGGATCCGTTCGAGATGGCGGTGCGCGCGGTGTTGGGCCAGCAGATCTCCGTGCAACGTGCGCGGGCGATGGCAGCGGCGCTGATCGCGCGGTTCGCAGGATTCCCGACGGCCGCCCAGCTCGCCGATGCGGAGCTCGACGGGATGCCGGCCATCCGCGCGACCGCGATCGCCCAGCTCGCCCGGAGCGTCGTCGATGGGCGCGTCCGCCTCGACGGATCGCAGGATCTCGAGACGGTGACCGCGGCCCTCTGCGAGATTGCAGGGATCGGCGACTGGACGGCGCAGGTGATCGCCTTGCGGGCGCTCGGCGAGCCGGACGCGTTTCCAGCCGCGGACCTCGGCCTTTGTCAGGCCCTCGAGCTCGCGCCGCGCGCGCTGCGCGAGCGGGCGGAGCGCTGGCGTCCCTGGCGCGCGTACGCTGCCGCCGCCATCTGGTTGTCATGAAGGAGAAGACCATGCCGCGCATCGATACCGTCCACACTCCCATCGGCCCTCTCCATCTCGCCCTCTCGGGCGATGCGCTCTGCGGCGCCCGATTCGACGCGCCGTTCGCGGGCGTCCGCGCGAGCAACTCCGTCGGCGAGCGCCTGCGCGCATACTTCGCGGGCCACCTCGGCGCGCTCGACGACGTGCTGATCGAGATGAACGGCACGACGTTCCAGCGCCGGGTCTGGGAAGCGCTGCGGGCGATCCCCCCCGGGGAAACGCGGACGTATGGCGAGCTGGCGCGCGTTCTGGGGACGCACCCGCGAGCGGTGGGCGCCGCCAACGGCTCGAACCAGGTGGGCGTGGCCATTCCCTGTCATCGCGTGATCGCAGCGGACGGAAAGCTCTGCGGCTACGCCTGGGGAGAAGAGCGCAAGCGCTGGCTGCTCGCCCACGAGGGCTGCCGGATCGCGCTCGTCGCCTGATCCTGATGAACAGGCTCAACCGTAGTCGCTAAGCCGCCTTCGGCGGCCGCGACTATCCCGCGAGCGCGGCTTTCGGTAGGTTGCCGCGCGCATGAGCGATCAGAGCAAGAAGGTGCCGCAGGAGCCGGCCGGCGGTATGTCGTCGGCGCGGCGGCAGGAGCGCCTCTCCGGTCTGCCGGCGCGGGACAAGCTCGCCGCGCTGGACGCCCAGGCCGAGCTGGGCGGCGGTCAGGAACGGATCGACCGGCAGCACCAGGAGGGAAAGCTCACCGCGCGCGAGCGGATCGAGCTCCTGCTCGATCCCGGCAGCTTCATCGAGCTGGACAAGTTCAAGACGCACCGCGCGGACGACTTCGGAATGGCGGAGAAGACGATCCTCGGCGACGGCGTGGTCACCGGGTACGGCATGGTCGAGGGCAGGCAGGTGTTCGTCTTCGCCCAGGACTTCACCGTCTTCGGCGGCTCGCTCAGCGGCGCGTACGCGGAGAAGATCTGCAAGGTGATGGACCTGGCCGTGAGCACCGGCTGCCCGGTGGTCGGGCTCAACGACTCCGGAGGGGCGCGCATCCAGGAGGGAGTCGTCTCGCTCGCCGGCTACGCGGAGATCTTCTACCGGAACGTCTCCGCCAGCGGCGTCGTGCCGCAGCTCAGCGCCATCCTCGGCCCTTGCGCCGGCGGCGCCGTGTACTCCCCGGCCATGACCGACTTCATCGTCATGGCCAAGAGCTCCTCGTACATGTTCATCACCGGCCCCGACGTGATCAAGACGGTCACGCACGAGGAGGTCACCAAGGAAGATCTGGGCGGCGCGCAGACGCACAACGCGCGCAGCGGCGTCGCGCACTTCGCCGCCGAGGACGAGGCAGGCGCCATTCGCATCCTCCGCGAGCTGCTCTCCTACCTGCCTTCGAACAACCTCGAGGATCCGCCGGTGGCGCCCACCGAAGACCCCCTCGACCGGCGCGACGACATCCTCAAATCCATCGTGCCGGAAAACCCCAACAAGCCGTACGACATCAAGGAAGTGATCCGCGCGGTGGTCGACGATCGGCAGTTCTTCGAGGTGCACGAGCACTTCGCCCGCAACATCGTGGTCGGATTCGCCCGCCTCGGCGGCCGCAGCGTGGGCGTGGTGGCGAATCAGCCCTCGGTGCTCGCGGGAGTGCTCGACATCGACGCCTCGCGGAAGGGGGCGCGCTTCGTGCGCACCTGCGACGCCTTCAACATTCCGCTGGTCACCTTCGTCGACGTGCCCGGTTTCCTTCCCGGCACTTCGCAGGAGTGGGATGGCATCATCACCCACGGCGCGAAGTTGCTGTACGCGTTCTCCGAGGCGACGGTCCCCAAGCTGACCGTCATCACCCGCAAGGCGTACGGCGGGGCCTACGACGTGATGGCCTCCAAGCACATCCGCGCCGACGTCAACCTGGCGTGGCCCACCGCGGAGATCGCGGTGATGGGTCCCGAAGGAGCCGTCAGCATCGTCTTCCGCAACGAGCTGGCGAAGGCGAAGGATGCCGACACGGCGAAGCAGGAGCTCGTGCAGAAATACCGGGACACGTTTGCCAACCCATACAAGGCCGCCGAGCTCGGCTACGTCGACGAGGTGATCCTTCCGGAGGATACGCGGCCGCAGCTCTGCCGCGCGCTGCAGATGCTGCGGAACAAGCGACAGGACGTGCCGCGGCGCAAGCACGGGAACATTCCGCTCTGAAGCGCGATCTCACGTTGGTCGACGCGATCGGGATCGGCGTCAACGGCATCGTCGGCAGCGGCATCTATCTGCTGGTCGCGCCGCTCGCCCGGGTGGGCGGCGGCAGCAGCGTGGCCGGCGTGCTCGGCTGCGGCGCGCTCTGCGTCCTGATCGCGCTCTGCTTCGCGGAGCTGTCCTCCATGTACGATCGGAGCGGCGGACCGTACGTTTATGCAGCCGACGCCTTCGGACATTACGTCGGCTTCGCGGTCGGGTGGCTCGGCATGGCCACGGGCGTGCTCGGGCTTGCCGCGGTCAGCGTCGGATTCGCCGCCGCCCTCGGACGCTTCATTCCCGCGGCCGCCACCGCGCGTGCTCACATCGCCGTCGCGGTCATCGTCGCGCTCGGCATCATCAACTGGCGGGGCGTGAAGCAGGGTGGACGGACTTCGACGGCGCTCTCGGTGGTGAAGATCGTCCCATTGGTGGTGGTCGCCCTGGCGGGTCTGCGTTTCGCGCCGCGGGCGCCTCTCGCGCTGGTTCCGTCGGACGCAATCAGCGCCGCGTTTCTCTCCATCTTCATGATGTCGGGATTCGAGTACGCCGCGGTCCCGGCTGGCGAAGTGCGCGATGCGCGCCGGACGGTGCCCTTGGCCGTCGTCGGCAGCATCTGCGGTGCCTCTCTGCTCTATGCCCTCCTCCAGCTCGCGGCGCTGGGAGCGCTTCCCGACGTCGCCTCCCGCGAGCAGCCGCTGCCGGACGTCGCTGCGCGCGCCCTCGGGAGCTGGGCCGGTCCGGTGATCGGCGTGACCGCGCTGTTTTCCATGTTGGGCTTCTGCGCCGGCGTAGCGCTCGTTGCGCCGCGGTACTTCACCGCGATGGCCGAGGACGGCCACCTTCCCCGCGCTCTCACCCGCCTCTCCCCGCGCGGGACGCCCGCGGCGGCGATCTGTGCCTCCACCGCGTTCGCCGCGGCGCTTGCCATCGTTCTCGGCTACGCCTCGCTCGTCGACGTCAGCAACGTGGTGATTCTCTCCGGCTACGCGCTCTCCTGCCTCGCGGCGCTGACCCTGCGTCTGCGGCGGCCGGACGCGCCGCGCCGGTACCGCCCGCCTTGGTTCGTTCCGGTCCTCGCCCTCGCGGCAGCCGTTGCCCTGCTCGTCTCGGCGCGCCCGAGGGCCGCCGAATGGACGTTTGCCGTTCTGCTTCTCGCATCGGGATTCTTCTGCCGGACGGCCACGGCACTGGCGCGGCGCTGGCTCGGACCTCGCCCTTGACTGAAAGGAAAGCTGACAGAAGCCGTAAGATCGGACGCGTGGAGCTGCGCGTTTCGGAGCGGGTGAACCGGTTCCGCTGGATCTTCGTGCCGGTGGGGCTGTGTGCGCTGACCGCGGTCGGCGCGCATGCCGCCGCCGACGTCGTCGGCGATCGGCTCCTCTGGATCGTCGACCGCGTGGACGCGCTGTTCGACGCCATCTGGTCGAGCTGGTCGGTCACGGCGCCGCTCGTGGAGCTGGTGGGGCTCACGCAGCGCACCTGGTTTGCCCGCGCGATCGCGCTCTGCTGGGAGCTCGCCGCCGACGCGCTCATCGCCATTCCGCTGCTCGGCTACGACCTGCGGGAACCGGCGAAGGAGTGGGAGCTGGGCCGCGATCTCTTGCGACGCACCCGCTCGCCTCTTCCCCTCGTCCGTCCCCTGGCGACGCTGCTGGTGGCGATCGCCGGCGCCTGCTCCGTCGCGCGGATGGTGCAAGGCTCCGTCCAGCTTGCCCTCCACGTCTCCTGGCTCGGCCACCTCGCCCGCGCCCTCGTCCTCGTCGCCGTGCTCGTCGTTCTCGTGCCGCGCGCCGCCTTCCGCTCGCTCGAGCACGAGCGCACCGCCCGCTACCGCATCGCCGCCGCCGTGATCCTGTTGCCGCTCCTGATCGCGGCGGTGGCCTCCTGGCGATGAAGGAGAGACTGCCGCTGCTCGAGCTGTTTCTCTCCGGCCTCTGCCTCTGGGCCGCCTGGTATCACACGCCCGCCGGCGCCCTGGTGCGCACCGCCGGCGCTTTCATCTTCGGCACGCGCAGCACCGCGCGCCCGCTGCTCGCGTACTTCGGCGCGGGCACGCTGGTGCCCCCGCGCCCGCCGCCGCCGCTCGCGGGTCCAGTCCCTCCCGCGCAGGCGCTCGCCTACGGAACAGCGGCGGTCCTCGAAGAATCCGCGGTGGAGCTGGCGCCCCGGCTGCGCATGCTGTCGCAGCGTCTCGGATCCGACGACGCTGCCCTGCTCGCGATCTTCTGCGGCGAGGATGCAGCTCGCTTCGCCGTGGACGAGGCGCGCTCGATGGCGTTGGACGACCTCGCCCGCGCGCTGCCTCCGCGCTCGGAAGCCTGCATCGCTCGGGCGGCGCAAGCGGCGATGCTCGGCGGCGCCTATGCGCTCGGCTGGCCCTTGCCGGAGACCGTGCTCATCACTTCGCCGTTCGGCGTCCGCGAGCACCCGCTCATCGGCGGCCGCCGCTTGCACGCCGGAATCGATCTCGGAGCATCGGCGGGGACGGCGGTCCGCGCCGTCGCAGCCGGAGTGGTGCGCCGCGCCAGCAGCGACGGCATCAACGGCCGGATCCTGGTCCTCGATCACGGCCGGGGCGTCGTCACCACCTATTGCCACAACGAAGCTCTCCTGGTGCGCGACGGCCAGCACGTCGAGCGCGGACAGGTGATCGCGCGATCCGGGAGCAGCGGCCTCACCACGGGTCCGCATTTGCACTACCAGATCGATCTCGCCGGCGAGCCGGTGGACCCGCTGCGTTTCCGCGCGCACGCTCCGAAGTTCGCCGCCGGTGCCACTGATTGACCGCTCTGGTAGTTTGACGCCGTGAGCATCCGAAAGATCCTGATCGCCAACCGCGGGGAGATCGCCGTCCGGGTGGCGCGCACCTGCAGGGAGATGGGCCTCCGCACCGTCGCCATCTACAGCGACGCGGACCGCGCGGCGCTGCACGTGCGCTCGTGCGACGAAGCCGTGCGCGTCGGTCCGCCCGCATCCCGCGAGAGCTATCTGGTGATCGAGAACGTCATCGCCGCCTCCAAGGCAACCGGCGCCGATGCCGTCCACCCCGGTTATGGCTTTCTCTCCGAGAACGCAAAATTCGCCCGCGCCTGCGCCGCCGCCGGAATCACGTTCATCGGCCCGCCACCCGAGGCGATGGACGAGATGGGCGAGAAGACCCGTGCCCGCCGCAAGGCCATCGAAGCGGGCGTACCCGTCGTCCCCGGCATGAAGGAGCCGATCCCGGAAGGCGGAGAGGCCGCCGCCAAGAAATACGCGGTCTCCATCGGGTACCCCATCATGCTCAAGGCTGCCGCCGGCGGGGGCGGCAAGGGCATGCGGCTGGTTGCCGACCCCAAGGACTTCGATTCGGCGCTGGCCACGGCTCAGCGGGAAGCGGCCAGCTCGTTCGGCGATGCCCGCGTCTACATCGAGAAAGCGGTAGCGCGCCCCCGCCACGTCGAGATCCAGGTCTTCGCCGACACCCAGGGCAACTGCATCTGGCTGGGCGAGCGCGAGTGCAGCGTGCAGCGGCGGCACCAGAAGGTGATCGAGGAGACGCCGAGCGCCGTCGTCACTCCCGAGCTGCGCTCGGAGATGGGCCGGGTGGCGGTGAACGCCGCGAAGGCGGTCAAGTACGTCGGCGCCGGCACCTGCGAGTTCCTGGTCGACGGCAACACGCGCAACTTCTACTTCCTGGAGATGAACACGCGGCTGCAGGTCGAACACCCCGTCACGGAGTGGTGCACCGGACTCGACCTGGTCCGCTGGCAGATCGAGGTCGCCGCGGGTGCGCGGCTGCCGTGGACGCAGGACGACGTGCTGCGGAACCTGCACGGGCACGCAATGGAAGCGCGCCTCTACGCGGAAGATCCGGCGAAGAACTTCCTGCCCAGCCCCGGCACCATCCTCGAGCTGCGCCTCGCCGAAGGCCCCGGCGTGCGCAACGATTGCGGCGTGGAGAGCGGCAGCGAGGTGCCCCGCTACTACGATCCGATGATCGGGAAGCTCGCCGTGTGGGCGCGCACGCGCGAGGAAGCGATCGCCCGGCTGCGGCGGGCCCTGGGCGAGACGGTGGTGAAAGGAATCACCACCAACGTCGCCTACCTGAAAGCGGTCCTCGACCTGGAGGAATTCCGGAAGGGCGACTACGACACCGGTCTTCTCGCTCATGCGCAGGATCGGCTGCTTCGCCGGGAGAAGACGGGAGACGAGGAGATCGCGCTCGCGGCCGCCGCCATCTGGCAGTTCGAGCAGGACCAGCGCGCGGCGCTGCGGCAGCCCGCGGCGTCGGCGCCGGACGGCTCTGCGTGGGCTGTCGCCGGCCGGCTCGCGGCCCTGCGGAGGTCGCGATGAGATACATGGCGATCATCGGCGGCGAGGAACGCCTGATCGAGGTGACCCCGCGGGAAAACGGATACCGCGTGGTGATCGGCGAGCGGGAGCTGGATCTCGACGCCGTCCACCTGCAGGGATTCGCACTCAGCTTGATCGCCGGCACGCGCAGCTACCGCTGCGACATCGACCCAGGGAAGAATGGACAGATCCGCGTCCTCGTCGGCGAGACCGTCTATCCGCTCGAGATTCTCGACGAGCGCAGGCTGCGGATGCGGCGCGCGGGCGGAAAGTTCACGCTCGAAGGACCTCAGCGCATCGACGCTCCCATGCCGGGGAAGGTCACGCGCGTGCTGGTGAAGGCCGGTGATCAGGTGGAGGAGGGGCAGGGCCTCGTCGTCGTCGAGGCGATGAAGATGGAGAACGAGCTGAAGAGTCCGAAGGCCGGAAAAGTCACCGAGCTGCACGCCGTGGAAGGCGAAGCGGTGGAATCGGGAGCGAAGCTCGCCGTCGTATCGTAGCCGCCGCGCGCGGCGGTCGCGGTGGAATTGCGTTACAAGCGGGTCACAATGAGCGTCGAGCGCGCCTACCTGCACGGTACCTCTCCCTCCGAGCAGGGACGCCTGTCGCTCCTCAACCGGCTGATGAACGACGCCGCGATGCGCGAGATCGGCGTCCGCCCCGGCGACTCCATCGTCGACTTCGGCTGCGGCCTCGCCCAGCTGTCGCTGCAGATGGCGCAGGCCGCCGGCAGGCGGCTGGTCGGAGTCGAGCAGAGCGAGGAGCAACTCGCGCGCGCCGAGCGGCACGATCTGCTCGATCTTCGCCGCGGCGACGTGACCTCGCCGCCGCTCCACGACGGCGAGTGGGGTTCGTTCGATCTCGCGCACGCGAGGTTCGTGCTCGAGCACGTGCGCGAGCCCCTCGCCGTCGTCCGGCTGATGGTGCGCGCCGTGCGCCCGCGCGGGCGGGTGGTACTCCAGGACGACGACCACGACGTCTTCCGCTGCTGGCCCGAGCCCGCCGGCTTCGGGACGCTGTGGCGCGCGTTCCAGCGCACCTACGACCGCCTCGGCTGCGATCCCTACATCGGACGCCGGCTGGTCTCGCTCCTGCACGAGGCCGGCGCGGCGCCGGTCCGGTCGACGTGGATCTATTTCGGGTCGTGCGCTGCCGAGGCGAACTGGCCCGGATTCGTCGAGAACATCCACAGCCAGCTCGCCGGAGCGCGGGAAGCAATGGTGCAGGGCGGCCTGCTGGGCGCGGCGGAAATCGATGCGGCGCTGGACGCTTTCCGCGAGTGGGCGCGGCGCCCCGAGGCAGCGATCTGGTACGCAGTCTGCCTGGCGGAAGGAGCCCGGAGATGACGGCGCTGGAGAAGTGGGCGCGCGAAGTGTACGGCAAGTCGGCGGCGAAGCCGGGCGCGCTGCGCAAAGCGCTCTTCCAGACGTCCAGCGGCATCGAGGTGAAGCCGCTCTACTCGCCGGACGAGGCGCCGCCCTCGATCGGATATCCCGGCCAGTACCCGTTCACGCGCGGCATCCAGCCGACGATGTACCGCGGACGCTTCTGGACCATGCGGCAGTATGCCGGCTTCGGCACCGCGGAGCAGACCAACGAGCGTTTCCACTACCTGCTCGACTCCGGTCAGACCGGCCTCTCCACCGCGTTCGATCTCCCCACCCAGATGGGTCACGACTCGGACAGCCCGCGTGCGCGAGGCGAGGTGGGCCGTGTCGGCGTGGCCATCGACTCCGTCGACGACATGGAGCGCCTCTTCCGCGGCATCGACCTGGGCAAGGTCTCCACCTCGATGACCATCAATGCCACCGCGGCGACGCTGCTCGCGCTCTACCAGGCGGTGGGCGAGGCGCACGGGACCCGCGCGGCGGATCTCTCGGGGACCATCCAGAACGACATCCTCAAGGAGTACATGGCGCGCGGGACGTACGTGTATCCGCCCGCGCCATCCATGCGACTCATCACCGACACGTTCGAGTACGCCTCGAAGGTGGTGCCAAAGTGGAACCCGATCTCCATCTCCGGCTACCACATCCGCGAAGCGGGCTCGACGGCCGCGCAGGAGATCGCGTTCACGCTCGGCGACGGGATTGCGTACGTCGACGCCGCCATGAAGCGCGGCCTGGACGTCGACTCCTTCGCCGGCCGCCTCAGCTTCTTCTTCAACGTCCACAACAACTTCCTCGAGGAGGTCGCCAAGTTCCGCGCCGCCCGGCGCCTCTGGGCCCGCACGATGAAGGAGCGCTTCAAGGCGAAGGACCCGCGCTCGTGCACGCTGCGGTTCCACGCGCAGACGGCGGGGTCCACGCTGACGGCGCAGCAGCCGGACAACAACGTGGTCCGGGTCGCCATCCAGGCGCTGGCCGCGGTGCTCGGCGGGTGCCAATCGCTGCATACGAACAGCCGCGACGAGGCGCTCAGCTTGCCCACGGAGGCGAGCGCCCGCATTGCCCTGCGGACGCAGCAGATCGTCGCGCACGAGAGCGGCGTCTGCGACTTCATCGACGGATTGGGAGGCTCCTGGGCGCTGGAGTCGCTCACCGACGAGCTGGAGGCGAAGGCGGTCGACTACCTCCGCAGGATCGACGAGATGGGCGGGATGGTCGAGGCGATCTCGCGTCAGTTCCCGCAGCGCGAGATCGAGGACGCGGCCTATGCGGCGCAGAAGGAGGTGGAGGAGAAGAAACAAACCGTGGTCGGCGTCAACGAGTTCGTCTCCTCCGCCGAGGCGCCGATGGACATGCTGCGCATCGACCCGAAGCTGGAAGAGCAGCAGATCGCCCGGGTGAAAGCCTTCCGCAGGCAGCGCGACAACTCTTCGACGACCCGCGCGCTGTCGGAGCTGAAGAAGGCGGCCGAAGGAAGCGAGAACGTGGTGCCGAAGATCGTCTCGGCGGTGAAAGCGCGCGCCACCCTGGGCGAGGTCGCCAACGCCATGCGCGAGGTCTTTGGCGAGCACACAAAATAGACACTCCATGCAGATCAGCGTCCTCCTGCCGGCG